>NZ_LATC01000029.1:0-49157 GCF_001414075.1 Mycobacterium sp. UM_11
TGTGTATAAGAGACAGGATCAGGACCCGGCGCGGCACGGCGGCGTCGGTGTCGGTCGTGGGGCCTGTCATGACGGACATTGTGTCGTGAACGCCTCGAACCAGCGACCTCGGGGGCGGTCAGGCGGCCGCCCGCGCCCGATCCTCTATGGTGGGAGGCTGCCTCTAAGGTAGGAGGCCGGCCAGCCCTCGTATCCCAACTGGCAGAGGAAACGGATTCAAAACCCGTCCAGTGTGAGTTCGAATCTCACCGAGGGCACCACGACGGCACTCGCCGCTCGTTCGCAATCGGCGCCTCCCCGCCCCCGCACCCGGCAAACCGGCTCGTGGCTAGCCGGCCGCTTTCCGGTACTCAAGTCCCGGCTCTCCAGCCACGCCAAAGCGTGGATGCGGTAAATACCGCCAAATGCGTGCCAAAGGTATGGACTTCCGCGAATTTGAATACTCCGCGCATTTACCACCGGGCGCGAAATTCGGCGCGCGCGATGAATTCAATTTATTTCGCGGCGGCGGCACCCGCGGGCCGAATTTATTGGCGACCGACCCCACCCCGCGGGCAAAAGATCCGGAACTCGACCGTCGCCGCGGGCCCTTTCCCAGGGGCCCAGGCGAGCCGCCTCGTCAGCGGCTGATGCACACCTGTTCTTCGGAGTGCACCACGTTGACCTGCATCGGATCACTCTGCATGGAGTCGGTTGCCACTCGCAACAACGAGGCCGCGCCGCCACATCCCACCCCGCACGCGGGGGTCGCCATCGCAATTCCCGCCAGGACCAGCACGAGCCCGATCTTCCTGCTGAGAATCCCCATGATGCGCCCCTTTGGTTAGAGGAACACGTGACCCACTTCACAGCCCGACATATGTTTAATAACACTTCGGACAAATTTTGAAACCCCCCAAACGCAAATTTTTTTGGGAATTTTTTTGCACCCGATACGGCCGGGCGCCAAAGCGGCCTCCGCCCCGGCGCCGCGGCCGCGTTTCCTCGGTCCAGGGGCCGACAAACACCGAGGTCAGCGTTACGCTGTCAGCGTGGCGGCTAAGAAGTGCGGCGCCCCACCGGTGGCAGATGGCTCAACGAGCCGCCCCGACTGCGTGGCAGCGGTGCGGGCGCAGACGCGCGACCGCAATCAGCACTACGCGGCCAGCGCCGCCCGCCGGGCCCGGATCCTGACCATCACCGCGTGGCTCGCCGTCATGGTGAGCGTGAGCTTCGTGCTGGTGCAGATCCTCAGCGGCACGTGGCTGTGGCAGGTCAGTTCGATCAACGTCCTCGGCGCCATGGTCTTCGCGATGGTCCCGTGGCTGCAGCGGTTCGGCGAACTGGTTGCGCCGCTTACCTTCCTGGGCGCGGCCTACGTGTCGGTGTTTGCCAGCTGTGTCGACGTCGGCACCGGTTCGGGGGCCGAGTTCTTCTTCCTGGTGGGCGCGTGCATCGTCGTGCTGCTGCTGGGAATCGAACACATCGTGTTGGCGTCCGCGCTCGCCGCGGTCGCCGCCGGCCTGATCATCGCCGTCGAGTTCCTGATCCCCCGCGACACCGGGCTGCAGCCGGCCTGGGTCCAGGCGGCCGGGTTCGTCGTCACGACGGTGTCCAGCGTGGTGATGGTCGTCGTCACCGTGTGGTTCGCCCTGCGCGACACCGCGCGCGCCGAGGCCGTGATGGAGGCGCAGTACGAGCGCTCGGAGGCGCTGCTGGCCAACATGTTGCCGGCCAGCATCGCCGAGCGGCTCAAGGAGCCCGGCCGCGGCATCATCGCCGACAAGTACGACGAAGCCTCCGTGTTGTTCGCCGACATCGTCGGCTTCACGGAGCGGGCCAGCGGCACGGCACCGGCGGAGCTGGTGCGCTTCCTCGACCACCTCTACAGCGCCTTCGACGCACTCGTCGACAAGCACGGGCTCGAGAAGATCAAAGTCAGCGGCGATTCCTACATGGTGGTCAGCGGCGTTCCCCGCCCCCGGCCCGACCATGCCCAGGCGCTCGCGGACTTCGCGCTCGACATGGCCAATGTTGTGGCCGGACTTCAGGATCCGCACGGCAACCCGGTTCCGCTGCGGGTGGGGATGGCGTGCGGGCCGGTGGTCGCCGGTGTCGTGGGGTCCCGCCGCTTCTTCTATGACGTGTGGGGCGACGCGGTCAACGTCGCGTCCCGGATGGAATCCACCGACTCGGCAGGCCGAATTCAGGTGCCCGAGGCCATGTACGAGCGCCTGCGGGACGAGTTCGTGCTGCAGGAGCGCGGCCACATCGACGTCAAAGGCAAAGGCCTGATGCGCACCTGGTACCTGATCGGGCGCAAGGCGCCCAGCGAAACCACCGACGTGACCACCGATCTGCTGGCCGCGGATTCGCGCACCGCCAACGTGTAACCCAAGTGCCCTATACCGGGGGCGGCGTTTGTGTCACACTGCGGCCATGCAAACCACACCTGGACCTCCCCCCGCTCCAAGTCTGTTGCCGCACCTGTGGAAATCGGCCCTGTTGTCGGGAATTCTGTCGCTGACCCTCGGCGTCCTGGTGCTGGCGTGGCCCGGAATATCCATCGTCGTGGCCGCGACCGCCTTCGGCGTCTACCTGCTGATCACCGGCGCCGCACAGGTGTTCTTCGCCTTCAGCCTGCATGTCTCGGCGGGCAGCCGGATCCTGTTGTTCATCAGCGGTGCCGCCTCACTCATCCTGGCGCTGTTGGCGTTTCGCCATTTCGGTCAGGGCTACGCAATCCTGTTGCTGGCCATCTGGATTGGCATCGGGTTCATCTTCCGCGGCGTCGGCACGACGATCTCGGCCATCCAGGACCCGCTCCTACCCGGCCGGGGCTGGACGATTTTCATCGGCGTGATCAGTCTGCTCGCCGGCATCGTGGTCCTCGCTTCGCCGCTGGAATCGATTGTGACGCTGGCGCTCGTGGTCGGCGTGTGGTTCGTGGTGATCGGCATTTTCGAGATCATTTCCTCCTTCGGCATCCGCAAGGCTTCGCAGACGCTGACCGGTTGAGGGGCGACCGGTAGCGCCGGCCCCGGCACTTCTACTACACTTCGTAGTAGCCGTGCGTACGGCTCCGCAGTTTCGGGAGATGGCAGATGAATGTCGTCGATATTTCGCGGTGGCAGTTCGGTATCACTACCGTCTACCACTTCATCTTCGTGCCGCTCACCATCGGTTTGGCGCCGCTGCTGGCCGTCATGCAGACGGTGTGGGTGGCCACCGGCAACACCGCGTGGTACCGCCTCACGAAGTTCTTCGGCAAGGTGTTCCTGATCAACTTCGCCATCGGCGTGGCGACGGGGATCGTCCAGGAATTCCAGTTCGGGATGAACTGGAGCGAGTATTCGCGGTTCGTCGGCGACATCTTCGGCGCGCCGCTGGCGATGGAAGGCCTGTTCGCCTTCTTCTTCGAGTCGACGTTCATCGGGTTGTGGATCTTCGGGTGGGGCCGGCTGCCGAAGCTGATCCACCTCGCCTGCATCTGGATCGTCGCGATCGGTGTGAACGTGTCCGCCTTCTTCATCATCGTGGCGAACTCGTTCATGCAGCACCCGGTCGGCGCGCACTACAACCCGGCGACGCATCGCGCCGAGCTGGACAGCATCACCGCGCTGCTTGGCAATAACACTGCGCGGTGGGCGTTTACGCACACCGTCACCGGCGCGCTGCTGACCGCCGGGACGTTCGTCGCGGCGGTCAGCGCGTGGTTCCTGGTCCGGTCACGGCGCCCGGCGACGGCGACCCCTGCCGGTGAATCGGATGCGCGCACCATGTTCCGCCCGACGGCGATCCTCGGCTGCTGGGTGGTGCTGCTCGCCGCGGCCGGCCTGTTCTTCACCGGCGACCGCCAGGGCAAGCTGATGTTCGTGCAGCAACCGATGAAGATGGCGTCGGCGGAGTCGTTGTGCAGCACCGCAACCGATCCGGACTTCTCCATCCTCACCGTCGGCACGCACAACAACTGCGACAGCATCACCCGCGTGATCGAGGTGCCCTACGTGTTGCCGTTCCTCGCCGAGGGCCGGACCAGCGACGTGACGCTGCAGGGCGTCCGGAACATCCAGCAGGACTTCGAGGGTCGGTTCGGCCCAAATGACTACCGGCCCAACCTGTTCGTCACCTACTGGTCGTTCCGCGCGATGATCGGGTTCCTCGCCGTCCCGGTGTTGTTCGCGCTGGCGGCGCTGTGGCTCACCCGCGGCGGCCGGGTGCCCAACCAGCGATGGCTGTCGTGGCTGACGCTGGTGACCATTCCCACGCCGTTCCTGGCGAACATCTCCGGGTGGGTGTTCACCGAGATGGGCAGGCAGCCATGGATCGTCGCGCCGAATCCGACCGGGGACCAACAGGTTCGGTTCACCGTCCGGGAGGCCGTCTCACACCTGGCTCCCGGCATGGTCATCACCTCGCTGGTCACCTTCACCCTCGTCTACGCGGTGCTCGCGGTCCTGTGGTTCTGGTTGCTCAAGCGGTACATCACCGAGGGCCCGCGGGAACACGACGCCGAACCGGCCCCCGCGCCGGCACCCGGCGACGACGAGGTGGCGCCGCTTTCGTTCGCCTACTAGGCCCGAGCACGGAAAGGAGCTGACCGATGGGACTGCAGCAGTTGTGGTTCGGCATCATCGGGTTGCTGTTCCTCGGTTTCTTCGTCCTGGAGGGCTTCGACTTCGGCGTGGGCATGCTGATGGAACCGCTCGCCCGGGTCGGCGTCGGCGAGGCCGAACCCATCCGGCGCACGGCGCTCAACACGATCGGTCCGGTGTGGGACGGCAACGAGGTGTGGCTGATCGTCGGCGGCGCAGCGATGTTCGCCGCGTTCCCCGGCTGGTACGCCACGGTGTTCTCCACGCTGTATCTTCCGCTGCTGGCCATCCTGTTCGGCATGATCTTGCGCGCGGTGGCGATCGAGTGGCGCGGCAAGGTCGACGACACGAAGTGGCGGGGCTGGGCCGATTTCGGCATCGCCGCCGGTTCCTGGCTGCCCGCCATCCTGTGGGGCGTGGCGTTCGCCATCCTGGTCCGCGGCCTCCCCGTGGACGCGACCGGCCACGTCCACCTGTCGGTCACCGACGTGCTCAACGCCTACACCCTGTTGGGCGGCTTGGCGACGGCCGGGCTGTTTCTGTTCTACGGCGCGGTGTTCATCTCGCTGAAGACCTCCGGCTCCATCCGCGACGACGCCCACCGGCTGGCGGTGTGGCTGTCGGTCCCGGCGACCGCACTGGTGGCGGGATTCGGGATCTGGACGCAGCTGGCCTACGGCAAGCAGTGGACCTGGCTGGTGCTGGCGGTCGCGGTGGTGGCGCAGCTGACCGCCGTGCTGCTGGTCTGGCGGCGCGCCTCCGACGGCTGGGCGTTCGCGAGCACCGCGATGGTCGTTGTGGCGGTGGTGATCCTGTTGTTCGGCGCGCTCTACCCCAACCTGGTGCCCTCCACGCTGAACAAGCAATGGAGCCTGACGATCTACAACGCCTCGTCGACGCCGTACACCCTCAAGGTGATGACGTGGGTGACCGCGTTCATGGCCCCGCTGACGGTGGTCTACCAGGCATGGTCGTATTGGGTGTTCCGGCAACGGATTTCCGCGGATCGGATACCGCCGTCCATCGGGCTGGCGAGGCGCGCGTCCTGAGCGCACCCGGCTCGCGAGCGCGGGGCCCCGTGGACCCGCGGCTCTGGCGGGCATCGACGGCCTTGCGCCGCTACCTGAGCGCCACGGTCTGTTGCGGCGTGGTGATCTCCGGCTGCGCGATCGGCTCGGCGATCGTGCTGGCGCGCGTGGTCGCCCGCGCGGTGAGCGATCACGGGGCGCCCGGTCTGCGGGCCTGGCTCGGCCCGTTGTCGATTCTGGTGCTGCTGTGGACCATTCGCACGGTCGCGCACTGGCTGCAAGCGCGGTTGGGCCAGCGGGGCGCCAGCGCCGTCATCGCCGACCTGTCCGGTCAGGTGCTGACGGCGGTGACCGCCCGCCAGCCCGGTGAGCTCGCCGCCCAACGGGATGCCGCCGCGGTGGTGGTCACCCGGGGTCTCGACGGCCTGCGGCCCTACTTCACCGGGTACCTGCCGACGTTGCTGCTCGCCGCGATCCTGACCCCGGCGACGGTCGCCGTGATCGCGGTGTACGACCTCAAGTCGGCGGCCATCGTGGCGATCACCCTGCCGCTCATCCCGATCTTCATGGTGCTGATCGGCCTGGCGACGGCCGACCGGTCCGCGGCGGCCCTGGCCGCCATGACGACGCTGCAGGGGCGGTTGCTCGATCTCATCGCCGGGATCCCCACGCTGCGGGCCCTCGGCCGCGGCCGGGGCCCGGAGCGCCGCATCGCCGAACTCGCTGCGGCGCATCGCCGCTCGGCCATGGCGACGCTGCGGATCGCCTTCCTGTCGGCGCTGGTGCTGGAACTTCTGGCGACACTCGGGGTCGCGCTGATCGCGGTGGGGATCGGGCTGCGGCTGGTGTTCGGCGAGATGACGCTGGCGACCGGCCTTACGGTGCTGTTGCTGGCACCCGATGTCTATTGGCCGTTGCGCCGGATCGGCGTGGAATTCCATGCCGCGCAGGACGGCAGGACCGCCGCCGACCGGGCCTTCGCGCTCATCGGCGAGCCGGCCCGAACGACGACGCCACATCGGACGGTGACCGCCCGCGGCGCCGAGATCCGCCTCGAGGCGCTCGGCGTGGCCGGGCGCGACGGCGACGCGCCGTGCGGGCTCACCGCGCTCATCGAGCCGGGCTCGGTGACGGTGCTGACCGGGCGCAACGGCGCCGGCAAAAGCACGGCGGTGCAGGCGATCATCGGTATCACCGCGCCGTCATCGGGCCGGGTCACGGTGGGCGGCATCGACGTGGCCGATCTCGAGCCGGGCGCGTGGTGGCGCCAGCTGTCCTGGCTGCCGCAACGCCCGGCGCTGATCCCGGGCACCGTCCGGGACAACCTCGCGCTCTTCGGCGACCTCCGTGATCTCGAAAGTGCCTGCGCTGCAGCGGATTTCGATGCGGTACTGGCCGACCTGCCCGACGGGCTGGACACCGCGCTCGGCCGCGGCGGCGTCGGCCTGTCGCTGGGTCAGCGACAGCGGCTCGGCCTGGCCCGGGTGCTCGGGTCGTCCGCGGCCGTGCTGTTGCTCGACGAGCCCACCGCGCACCTGGACGCCCGCGCCGAGGAACGGGTGCTGCGGGCCATCGTGGACCGCGCCCGTTCCGGCGCCACCGTGGTGGTCGTCGGGCACCGCGCACCGGTGCTGGCCATCGGTGACCGGGTGGTGGAGGTGGCCGCCGGCAGGGGGGCGCGTTATGCCCCGGTCTGATCCGCTGTTGTCCGCCCTGCCGCTGCTGCGCCCGCGGCTCCCCCGCATGCTGGCGGCGGTCGCGCTGGGCGCGCTGTCGCTGGGCAGCGCGCTGGCGCTGGCCGGCGTGTCGGCCTGGCTCATCACGCGGGCCTGGCAGATGCCGCCCGTGCTGGACCTGTCGATCGCGGCCGTCGCGGTGCGCGCGTTCGCGATTTCGCGGGGCGTGCTGCACTACTGCGAGCGATTGGTGACCCACGACGCCGCGCTGCGCGCGGCCGGTAGCGCCCGCACGGGGATCTATCACCGGCTGGCCCACGGACCGGCGGCGGCCACCGTCCGGCTGCACAGCGGCGAACTGGTCACCCGGGTGGGCTCCGACGTCGAAGAGCTGGCCAACGTGTTGGTGCGCGCCGTGGTGCCGATCGGGGTCGCGGCGGTGCTGGCGCTGGCGGCGACCGCGGTGGCCGCGGTGATCTCGCCGCCCGCCGCGGCGGTGCTGGCGGTCTGCCTGCTCATCGCGGGCGTCGTCGCCCCGCGGCTGGCCGCCAACGCGGCGGCCAGGCAGGAAATCGTTGCCCGGCAGCATCATTCCGAGCGTGACACCTCGGCGATGATAGCTCTGGAACACGCGCCCGAGCTTCGCGTCGCGGGGCTGCTGCCCCACGTGATCGCCGAATCTCAACGCGGCCAACGGGCCTGGGGTGCGGCCCTCGACGCGGCCGCGAGGCCGGCCGCCGTCGCCGAAGCCGTGCCGACGGCCGCGATCGGGGCCAGCGTGCTGGGCGCGGTGCTGGCCGGGATCGCTTTGGCACCCTCGGTCGCGCCCACCACGCTGGCCGTCCTGATGTTGTTGCCGCTGTCCGCGTTCGAGGCGATGACCCCCCTGCCGGCCGCCGCGGTCCAGCTGACGCGCTCGCGCATCGCCGCGCGCCGGCTGCTCGACCTGACCGCGACCGACCCCCCGGAACCCGGAAAGCCCACCGCGGCCCCGCCCGGGCCCGCCGCCGTGCTGTCCGCCGACATCCGGTCCGGCCACGCCGCGGCTTGGTCGAACCGCGTCACGCTGGACCTGCCGCCGGGTTCGCGGCTGGCCGTCACCGGCCCCAGCGGATCCGGCAAGACCACGCTGTTGATGACCCTCGCCGGCCTGCTGCCGCCGCTGCAGGGGCGGGTGACGCTCGACGGCACCGACCTGACCGAGTTCGACGAGGACGACTTGCGCCGCGCCGTCAGCTTTTTCGCCGAGGACGCGCACCTGTTCGCCACCACCGTCCGGGACAACCTGCTGGTCGCCCGCGGCGACTGCCGCGACGACGAGTTGGCGGCCGCGCTGGACGCCGTCGGGCTGGGGGGCTGGCTCGCCGGTTTGCCCGACGGCCTGTCGACGGTGTTGACCGGTGGCGTACAAGGGCTTTCGGGCGGTCAGCGCCGGCGCCTGCTGCTGGCGCGGGCCGTGCTCTCACCCGCCCGAATCGTGTTGCTCGACGAGCCGACCGAGCATCTGGACGCCGCCGACGCGGAACCGATCCTGCGCGAGCTGCTGGGGCCGGCGGCCGCCCTGTTGCCGGCCGATCGGACCGTGGTGGTGGCGACTCATCACTTGCCCGACGACATCGGCTGTCGCCGGCTGCACATCGATGCGCTCAGAGATGCCGCCGGCGCGGCATGAACTCCAGCGACAGCAGCACGATCAACAGCTGGACGATCTGAGTCATCGAGACCAGCGCGTAGCGCCGGGCATCCAGCGCGTGGAACTTGCGCACGTACCGGTACAGCGACTCGAGCGCGATCAACGGGTCGAGGACATGGATCAACCGATAAAAGACCCGCTGCAGGCGGCTGCGGTTCTTTTCGTCGAAGATCTCCGGGAAGGCCGCGAACGCGAGCGAAAGCCGTTGTGCCCCACTCGCTTTGCCGGCCATGATCATGTCGATGCTGAGCCGTTCGTCGATGCCGTTGGGCGCCCCGCGCCGGCGCCACGGCACGTCGAGGGTGATGTCGCTGCCGCCGCCGGCCGTCGCGTACCGGTGAAATCCCTGCACCTTGCCCGAGGCGTCCCTGGCGATGATCAGCTGGATGCCCGGGAACCGGCCCTCCAGCACGCCGTCCAGGTTCATGTGGAAGCCGCGGTCGGCGTGGGCCGCCTTGCTCGACGACCGCACCACCTCGGTCAGCTCGGCGAGCCGCCTGTCGTCGAGTTCCTGTTCGGCGACGATCTCGGTGGTGACGCCGCAATTGTGGGAACGCTTGACGGCCTGACGCAGGTTGCGGAACTTGCGGCCCACCATGTCGAACCGGGTGACGTCGACGACCACGTCGCGCCCGATCGGCACGGCGCGCAGCGACTGTCCGATCACCGCGGTGTCGTTCCACAAGGCGAGCCGCCGCTCGCCGCAGCCGACCACCGCGATGCGCCAGCCGTGGGTGTGGCACATGGCGGCGAAGTCGGCGACCAGCTCGGGGAATCGCGTCTCATCGCCGATCGGGTCACCGCTCACCACCGCGATGCCCAGGCGCGTCCGGTAGGCCAGCGCCGCGTTGCCGTCGGCGGTGAAGTGGTAGCTCTTGCCGGTCTGCATCGTGAACGGGGCGAGCGGGTCGTCCCTGGTGGCCTGGATCAATTTCCAGACCCGCGGCAGGTCCTCGGGGCGCGGGTGCGACGACGTCGGCCACATCAGCACCATGCCCGAACTGGCGATCACCAGGTCGCCAAGCAGGTCGAAGGACAGCACGTGCAGGCCGAGGCCCGCCAGCACGAACAGGGCCGCCGCGACGGCGTGCAACGCCGTCACGGGACGGCCGAGGAAAATGCCGCGGGCGATCCACGCCACCGCGACCAGCACCGTCAGCGACCAGGCCAACCGATCGGTGTAGTGCCACGCCGGCTGGTGGTGGTGGCGGACCAGGATTTCGGCCAGCCAGCAGGTGGCGCTCAACAGGGCCAGCGCGCCGATCAGCCGGGCCGCCCGCGAATCGACGGAGACGACCACGCGTTCGCGCGCGCGGGCCTTCGCTGAGACGTCGACCACCGGCCCGCTCACACTCACCTCCCGATGCGCTGACGCTCCAGCTGGGCGGCTGGTTGCCGCCGCTGCACCGAATACCCGGCTGCTACGAACTTACGCCCGATCCCGGCCCTGCCGGGCCCGATTCACGCCGATGTCCTGCGGGTATTCCGCCCTGTCTATCGGCCCGACGGCGGAAAGTATTTCAACACCCCTTCTTGCACCACCGTCGCCAGCAGCTGTCCGGAACGATCGAAGAAGTGACCGGTGCCCAGCCCGCGCGAGTCCGCGGCCACCGGCGACGACGTCGAATACAGCACCCAGTCGTCGAAGTTGACCGGCCGGTGAAACCAGACGGAATGGTTGGCGGATGCGGCGAAGATGCGGTCGAACCCCCAGGACAGCCCGTGGGTGGTGATCACGGAGTCCAGCACCGTGGTGTCCGAGGAGTACACCATGGTGGCGGTGTGCAGGACCGGGTCACCGGGCAGCGGGCCGCCGGCCTTCATCCACACGCGATTGTGCGGGAGCCGATCGCCCTTCTCGCGCATCACCCAGGCCGGGTCGTTGGTGTAGCGCCATTCGATCGGCTGCAGCGCGTTGACGAAGTGCGGGACGGTCTCCTCGTAACCGCGCAGCAGCTCGCCGATCGGCGGCTGCGTTTCGGGCTCCCCCACCTGCGGCGGGTCGACGCCGTGTTCGAGGCCGCGGCCGCCCGCCATGTAGGAGATCATCGCCGACGACAGCAGCATGCCGTCCTGCACGGCGTCGACGCGCCGATTGGCGAAGCGCCGCTCGTCGCGCAGGCGGGTGACGTGGAATTCGAGGTCCTTGCCGGTGTCGCCGCCGTTGATGAAGTGCACGGACAGCGCGCTGGGCGGCAGGTCCTCCCGAACCAGCGTGCGGCTGCTCGCCACGAACGATTGGGCCATCAGCTGACCACCGAATGTCCGCATCGGGTTCTTGCTGGGATGAGACCCGACGAACCGGTCGTCGGCGACCCGGTTGAGGTCGAGAATGGCCAGCAATTCCTCGAAATCAGAATTGGTGCTGATCGCGGCCTCTCCTTCGGGTCGGGCTAGCTTCATTGCCCGACTCCTCCTCGGTCCGCTACACGGACCGCATCGTCGTCGGGCTAGACGTCGTCCTCCCCGATCCGGTGCACGTGGATGAGGTTGGTCGACCCTACTGTGCCAGGTGGCGCGCCGGCCACGATCACCACCAGGTCACCGCGCTTGTAGCGACCGAGTTCCAGCAACGACTTGTCGACCTGGCGGATCATGCCGTCGGTGGAGGTCATCATCGGGACGATGAACGTCTCGGTGCCCCAGGTCATGGCGAGTTGGCTGCGCACCTCGGGCCAGGCGGTGAAGGCCAGCAGCGGCAATGGGGTGTGCAGGCGCGCCAGCCGCTTGACGGTGTCCCCGGATTGGGTGAAGGCGACCAGCGCCTTGGCGTCGAGGCGCTCGCCGATGTCGCGGGCGGCGTAGGAGATCACCCCGCGCTTGGTGCGCGGCACGTGCGTCAGCGGCGGGGCGGCGGTGGAGTTGTCCTCGACGGCGCAGATGATGCGCGACATGGTGCGGACGGCCGCCAGCGGGTACTTGCCCACCGACGTCTCCCCGGACAGCATCACCGCGTCCGCGCCGTCGAGCACGGCGTTGGCGACGTCGGAGGCCTCGGCGCGCGTCGGCCGGGAATTCTCGATCATCGACTCGAGCATCTGGGTCGCCACGATGACGGGTTTGGCGTTCTCCCGGGCCATCTGGATGGCCCGCTTCTGCACCAGCGGCACCTCCTCGAGCGGCAGCTCGACGCCCAGGTCGCCGCGCGCCACCATGATGGCGTCGAACGCGAGCACGATCGCTTCCAGATTGTCGACGGCCTCCGGCTTCTCCAGCTTGGCGATCACCGGCACCCGCCGGCCGACCCGGTCCATCACCTCATGGACCAGCTCGACGTCCGACGGCGAGCGCACGAAGGACAGCGCGACCAGGTCGACCCCGAGGTCGAGCGCGAACGTGAGATCCTCGATGTCCTTCTCCGACAAGGCCGGTGCGGACACGTTCATGCCGGGCAGCGACATGCCCTTGTTGTTGCTGACCGGGCCGCCCTCGACGACGGTGCAGAAAACGTCGTCGCCGTCGATCGCATCGACGACCAGACCGACGTTGCCGTCATCGACCAGCACCCGGTCACCGACGACCGCATCCTCGGCCAGCCTCTTGTAGGTGGTCGACACCCGGTCGTGCGTGCCCTCGCAATCCGCGACGGTGATGCACACGGTTTCGCCGTCGGCCCAGTACGTGGAACCGGTGGCGAATCGCCCCAGCCGGATCTTGGGTCCCTGCAGATCGGCGAGCACACCGACCGCGCGCCCGGTGGTGTCGGACGCGGCCCGCACCCGCTCGTAGGCGGCCTTGTGGTCGGAGTAGTCGCCATGACTGAAGTTCAACCGGGCGACGTCCATTCCCGCCTCGACCAGCGCCAGAATCAGCTCGTCCGAATTCGTCGCAGGGCCAAGGGTGCAGACGATCTTCCCGCGTCTACTCACGCCGAACCAGCATAGTCGGGTGGGCCCCCCACGGTCCGACGGAACGGGGTGTTGCCAGGTGAGCGATCGGCCACGCTAAACCGCGGGAAACAGCGGAAAGCCGGGCAGGTTACGCAGCACCGTCCACGCGATGACGGCGACCGCCATCGCCAGCCAGGCCGGCGTTGACAGCGCCGGTTGGCCGCGGCGCCGGCGCACCAGCAGCCATCCGGCCAGCATCGGGATGCCGACCAGCAGGAAGATGTTGTCGTTGACGGCGGCGATCAGGTCGCCGTGCAGCAGGTCGTGCGTCATGCGCAGGCCACCGCAGAACGGGCAATTCCAGCCGGTGAGCCATTTGAAGGGGCACTGCGGATACACCGAATTCGTGTTGTGCGGGTCTACCAGGGCGACGTAGCCGAGCGCGCCGCCCAGCACCACCGCGGTACCCGCGGCGATGTATCGGCGCTGACGCCGCTGTTCCACCGGTTGTCCGGCGGAATCGGTTTGCGTCACGCTCTCAGCATGCCAGACCGCGCCGGCCGCCAGCGGTGCTACGGCCGGTTCCTGCGCAGCCGCCAGCGGCTGCGGGTTGCCTTGTACGGCTCGGCGGTCGCGGCGGGTTCGGCGGAGTCATGTGCCGGCTTTGGCTCGGGCTCGTCGGCTTCGGGCTCTGCGGCTTCTTCGGTTTCGGCTTCGGCTTCGTCGGGCTCTTCGGCCTCGGCTTCGGGTTCTTCGGCTTCTTCGGGCCCTTCGGGTTCGGCCTCGTCCGCCTCTTCCGCTTCTGCCTCGGGCTCTTCCGCCGCAGTCTCTTTAGCTTCGGGCTCTTCAGCTTCGGGCTCTTCGGCCTCGTCCTCGTCGGCGTCTTCGCCGGCGACTTCGGGCTCTTCGGCTTCGGGCTCTTCGGCCTCGTGCTCGTCGGCGACTTCGGGTTCGTCGGCGCCTTCGGCCTCGTCCGCCTTGCCGTCATCGTCCTCGGCGGCCGCCGCAACCGTCGCGGTCGACGTGCCGGCCGCGGCAACCGTCGCGAGCTCACGCGCCGGTTCCTCCGCGGCCTCCTCGTTACCACGCAGGCTCTCGGGGTCCTCTCGGCCCTTGGGCGCGACCATGATGTACACCACGGCCCCGATGAACACGAAAGTCGATGTGAACGAATTGATCCGGATGCCCGCGATGTGCGTGGCGGTGTCATCGCGCAGCAATTCGACGCCGAACCGCCCGATGCAATAGCTGGCCACGTACAGCGCGAACAGCCGCCCGTGGCCGAGCGTGAATCGCCGGTCCGCGTAGATCAGAATGGCGAAAACCAGGACGTTCCAAATCAATTCGTACAGGAACGTCGGCTGCACGACGAGCGCCACCTGCCCGGTCGAGACGCCGTCCAACGAGTGCGGGTCGACGTATCCCGAGGGGTCTCGGCGATAGAAGATCTCCAGCCCCCACGGCAGCGTGGTTTCGCGGCCGTAGAGCTCCTGGTTGAAGTAGTTGCCCAGCCGTCCGATGGCCTGCGCCAGGACGAGGCCGGGGGCCACCGCGTCGGTGAAGGCGGGCAGCGGGATGCCGCGCCGCCGGCAGGCGATCCACGCGCCCACGCAACCGAGCGCCACCGCGCCCCAGATGCCCAGCCCGCCGTCCCAAATGCGCACGGCCGCACCGATGCCGGCGCCGCCCGGGCCCCAGTACGTTCGCCAGTCGGTGGCCAGGTGATACAGCCGGCCGCCCACCAACCCGAACGGCACGACCCACAACGCGATGTCATAGATGACGCCGCGCTGGCCGCCGCGGACCTCCCACCGGCGGTCGCCGATCAGCAGCGCCACCACGATGCCGATGATGATGAACAACGCGTAGGCGCGGATGGGCAGCGGCCCGAGGTGCCACACCCCCTGGGGCGGGCTGGGGAAGTACGTCGGCGGCATCGTCATCAGGTCGCCGCCCGCTGCCGGACGCCGGCGGCCAGTTCCTCGGTCAGCGCACGCAACGCGGGCAACCCGCCGTCTCGGAGCGCCGACACCAGCGCCGAACCGACGATGACACCGTCGGCGTAGCTGCCGATCTGGGCGGCCTGCTCCCGCGACCGCACCCCCAGGCCGACGCCGACCGGTATGTCCGACACCGCCTTGACCCGCTGCACCAATTCCGGCGCAGCGTGCGACACGGCGTCGCGCGCTCCGGTTACCCCCATCGTGGAAGCAGCGTAGACGAATCCGCGCGACGCCTCGACCGTCATCGCCAGGCGCTGCGGCGTCGACGACGGCGCCACCAGAAAAATGCGATCCAACCGATGCTCCTCAGCTGCCGCCAGCCACCGTCCGGCTTCGTCGGGGATGAGGTCCGGGGTGATCAGGCCGTGTCCGCCGGCCGACGCGAGATCCCGCGCGAACGCGTCGACCCCGTAACGCAACACGGGATTCCAGTAGGTCATCACCACGGCGCGCCCGCCGGCCGCGCTGATCGCCTCGACCGCGGCGAGCGTGTCCCGCACCCGCACCCCCCCTTGCAGCGCGGCCTCGGTGGCGCGGGCGATGGTCGGCCCGTCCATGCCCGGATCCGAATAGGGCACCCCGACTTCGATGAGGTCACAACCGGATTCCACCAGGGCGCGCATCCCGTCCACCGAGGTCGGCACGTCGGGGTAACCGGTGGGCAGGTAGCCGATCAGGGCCGCGCGATTGTCGTTGCGGCACGCCTCGAAGACCGGCCCGAGCCTGCTGGCATGTTTTTGTTCCACGGTCACCGCTCGCCCGGCCCCATCAGGCCGAACCATTTCGCGGCCGTCTCGACGTCCTTGTCCCCCCGCCCCGAGAGGTTCACCACGATGATCGCGCCCCGCCCCAACTCCAAGCCCAACTGCACCGCGCCGGCCACCGCGTGTGCCGATTCGATGGCCGGGATGATGCCCTCGGTGCGGCACAGCAGCGCGAACGCGTCCATCGCCTCCGCGTCGGTGATCGGCCGGTACTCGGCGCGCCCGATCTCTTTGAGATACGCGTGCTCGGGCCCCACCCCGGGATAGTCCAGACCCGCTGAGATGGAATGGGATTCGATGGTCTGGCCGTCCTCGTCCTGCAGCAGGTACGAGAACGAGCCCTGGAACGCGCCGGGCGAACCACCGGCGAAAGTCGCCGCGTGCCTTCCGGTTTCGACCCCGTCACCGGCCGCCTCGAAGCCGACCAGGCGCACTCCCGGATCGTCGATGAACGGGTGGAAGATGCCGATGGCGTTGGATCCGCCGCCGACGCAGGCCACCACCGCGTCGGGCAACCGGCCCGCCTGAGCCTGGATCTGCACGCGTGCCTCCAGGCCGATGATGCGCTGGAAATCGCGCACCATCGCCGGAAAGGGGTGCGGGCCCGCCGCGGTGCCGAAGCAGTAATAGGTGTTGTCGGCGTTGGTCACCCAGTCGCGAAACGCCTCGTTGATGGCGTCTTTAAGCGTTTTCGAGCCGCTCTGCACCGACACGACCTCGGCGCCCAGCAGCCGCATCCGCGCCACGTTGAGCGCCTGACGCGCGGTGTCGACGGCGCCCATGTAGATGACGCATTCCAGCCCCAGCAGGGCGCACGCGGTGGCGGTGGCGACGCCGTGCTGCCCGGCGCCCGTCTCGGCGATGACCCGGTTCTTGCCCATCCGCTTGGCCAGCAACGCCTGACCGAGGACGTTGTTGATCTTGTGAGAACCGGTGTGGTTCAAGTCTTCTCGTTTGAGGAAGATGCGCGCCGAACCGGCGTGCTCGGACAGCCGGGTGGCCTCGTACAGCGGCGACGGCCGGCCGGCATAGTTGGCCTGCAGGTCGTCCAGCGTGTCCAGGAAATCGGGGTTGATGCGTTCCTTCTCGTAGGCGGCGGTGACCTCTTCGATCACCGCCATCAACGCCTCCGCGACGTAACGGCCGCCGTACACGCCGAAATGACCACCCGGGTCAGGTTCATGGGGGGTGGGTTCGGCGACGGCTGCACTCGGAAGGGGAAGGTCCGGGCGGGACAGATTGACCATCACCAATGCTCTACGCGGATACGGCTCATGGGGTTCAACGTTTCGGCGCCGGCGCTGCTCAAGACTCGACGACTAGCGTGAGGGTTTCGGACAGGACGGGTGGGTGCCCGCGGTCACCAGATCGGCGACGGCGGCGCGCGGGTCACCGCTTTTGACCAGACCCTCGCCGACCAGAACCGCGTCCGCGCCGGCGCCGGCGTAGGCCAACAGATCCCCGGTGCCGCGGACACCGGACTCGGCGATCCTGATCACGTTGCTGGGCAGGCCCGGAGCGATGCGCGCAAAGCAATCCCGGTCCACCTCCAAGGTGGCGAGATCGCGCGCGTTGACACCGATTACGTTGGCCCCGGCCTTCAGCGCCCGGTCGGCCTCTTCCTCGGTGTGCACCTCGACAAGGGCCGTCATGCCCAGTGATTCGGTGCGGTCCAGCATCGACACCAGGGCCGACTGGTCCAGCGCGGCGACGATCAGCAACAACATGTCGGCGCCGTGCGCGCGGGCCTCGTGGATCTGATACGGCTGGACCACAAAGTCCTTGCGCAACACCGGTATCGAGACCGCGGCGCGAACCGCGTCGAGGTCGTCGAGCGATCCGTGGAATCGCCGCTCCTCGGTCAGGACGCTGATGATGCGGGCCCCGCCATCCTCGTACGCGCGAGCCAATTTCGCCGGATCGGCAATGGTCGCCAGGGAACCCGCGGACGGGCTGGCCCGCTTGACTTCGGCGATGACACCGATGCCCGGCTCGCGCAGGGCGGCCATCACGTCGCGCGGCGGCGGCGCCGCGGCGGCGGCGGCCTTGATTTCGGACAGGCTGATGAGCGCTTCGCGCGCGGCGACGTCGGCCCGGACTCCCTCGAGGATGGAGTCAAGCACGGTAGCCGGACTCATGCCTGTTGCTTCCCTTCGCGCGGTCACCCATCGCCAATCTGGTAGCCGATTGCGACGACGTGAATGAAGGGTAGCGGCACTCGGCTCGCGGCCCGTCACCGACCCTCGGTGTCCGACTTGCGATCGGTCGGGTCCCCCGTCGGGTCGGCGCCCTCGTCAAGCGCGTCCCAGATCATCCGCTCCGACATTTCCGGCGTCTCCGGCTGCTCCAGCATCGCGCCGTCACCCCCGTCGCGTAGCACATTCGAGCGGCGCGTCGCCGGCGCCGCATACTTTTCCGCGCTCAACCGGGCCGACCCGGAGTCTCCGGCCGACCGCAACAGCAGCACCGCCGCGACCAGGGTGCACACCGCGGCGGCCACCGCGATGCCCGCGCCCCAGTACCGGCGTTCGCTGCCGACCAGCGACATCACCGCGACGTGCGCCAGATCCGCCCCGCGCACCGCGACGTCGGGCAGCGCCCACAAACTGACCCCGAGATATCCGACCGCCAGGCTGGCCAGCGCCAGCAGCCCGGCCAGCACCCGCAGCTGCCAGCCGCGCACCGCGATCGCCGCCACGGCCGTCGCGAGCATGAGCACCGCCAGCGGCACCAGCGCCGTCGACCAGGCCGCACCGGACAGCGTCACCTCGCGCGGCGGACCCAGCCCGTCGAACGACCGGATCACCACCCACGGCAGCCGTGACGCCGCCCATAACGCCGCCGCGGATGCCACCAGCAACACCTGGGCCACCCGGACGGCCAGCCGGGCCCGCCGATTCGGCCGCGCCTCAGTCATGGTGACCGGTGTCGGGCGCGGTCAGGGTCTCGGCGGCGGCGATCGCGTTGAGCACGGCACGCGCCTTGTTGGAAGCCTCGGTGTACTCGTACGGACCGTTGGAGTCGGCCACCACCCCGCCGCCGGCCTGCACATAGGCGGTGCCGTCGCGCATCAGCGCGGTGCGGATGGCGATCGCGAAGTCGGCGTTGCCGGCGAAGTCGAGGTAGCCGACCACGCCGCCGTAGAGGCCGCGGCGCGTCTTCTCCACCTCCTCGATCAGCTCCATGGCGCGCACCTTCGGCGCGCCCGACAGCGTGCCGGCCGGGAAGCAGGCCGTCACGGCGTCCAAGGCGGTCCGGCCCTCGGCGAGCATCCCCGTCACCGTCGACACCAGGTGCATCACGTGGCTGTAGCGCTCGATGTGGCTGTAGTCCTCGACGCGCACGGTGCCCGGCGCGCAGACCCGGCCAAGGTCGTTGCGGCCCAAGTCAACCAGCATCAGGTGCTCGGCCCGTTCCTTCTCGTCGGCCAGCAGCTCCTTCTCCAGCAGCTGGTCCTCCTCGTCGGTCTGCCCGCGCCACCGGGTTCCGGCGATCGGATGCGTCATCGCCCAGCCGTCGTGCACGGTGACCAGCGCCTCCGGGCTGGAGCCGACCACCGAAAAGTCGATTCCCCCAGCGCCGTTCGGGACATGCATCAGGTACATGTAGGGGCTGGGGTTGGTGACGCGCAGCATCCGGTACACGTCGATCGGGTCGACGTCGGTGTCCATCTCGAAGCGCTGGGACGGCACCACCTGGAAGGCCTCGCCTGCGGCGATCTGCTCGACGAGGTAGTCGACGATCTTGCCGTACTCCTCGACGCTGCGCTGCGCGCGATAGCGCGGCTCGGGCCGGTCGAACGTGCCGACCGTGGACGGCAGCGGCTGGCCGAGCGCCGCGGTCATCACGTCCAGGCGGGCGACCGCGTCGTCGTAGGCCTCGTCGACCCGCTCGTCGGTGCCGTTCCAGTTCACCGCGTTGGCGATCAGCGTGATGGTGCCCTCGTGGTGGTCGACGGCGGCCACGTCGGTGGCGAGCAGCAGCAGCATGTCCGGCAGGTGCAGGTCGTCGACGGCCAGCTCGGGCAGGCGCTCCAGGCGCCGCACCATGTCGTAGGCGAACAACCCGACCATGCCCCCCGACAGCGGCGGCAGCCCGGGCAGCGCCGCGGTGGCCAGCAGCTCCAGGGTGGCCCGCAGCGCGTGCAGCGGGTCGCCGCCGGTGGGCGCGTCCTGCGGCGCCGCGCCGAGCCAGACCGCCTCGCCGTCGCGGACGGTCAGCGCCGACGGCGCCCCGGCGCCGATGAACGACCAACGCGACCAGGATCGGCCGTGCTCGGCGGATTCCAGCAGGAACGTGCCCGGGCGATTGGCGGCGAGCTTGCGGTAGGCCGACAGCGGCGTCTCGCTGTCGGCCAGCACCTTGCGGGTCACCGGAACCACCCGATGCTCGGCGGCGAGCTGGCGGAAGTCCTCTCGTGAGGTCGTCGCGGCGAGGTGGGCGTGCACCGAACCATCCTCGCAGATGCATTTGCCCAGCCCGGGCGTAGCCTGACGCCCATGAAAACTGGTGACACCGTCGCGGACTTCGAACTTCCCGACCAGACGGGAACGCCCCGCAAGCTCAGCGACCTGCTTTCCGGCGGGCCGGTGGTGCTGTTCTTCTACCCCGCCGCGATGACGCCCGGCTGCACGAAGGAGGCCTGCCACTTCCGGGACCTGGCCGCCGAATTCGCCGCCGTGGGCGCCAACCGGGTGGGCATCAGCGCCGATCCGGTGCAGAAGCAGGCCAAGTTCGCCGACCTGCAGAAGTTCGACTACCCGCTGCTGTCGGACACCGAGGGCACCGTCGCCACGCAGTTCGGCGTCAAGCGCGGCCTGCTCGGCAAGCTGCTGCCGGTCAAGCGCACCACCTTCGTCATCGACACCGATCGCACCGTGCTCAACGTGATTTCCAGCGAGTTCAGCATGGACACGCACGCCGACAAGGCGCTCGAGACGCTGCGCGGCCGGTCGGCGCCTACGGGCTGATCGCCAGGAACACGTACGCGGCGAGCAGCACCAGATGCAGCTCGCCCTGCAGCCGGGTGGCGCGCCCGGGCACGACCGTCAGCATGCTGATCACGACGGTCAGCGCCAGCAGCACCAGCTGAATGGGGCCCAGGCCGAGCACCAGGGGCCCCTTGAGCCAGATGGACGCCAGCGCGATCACCGGGATGGTGAGCCCGATGCTGGCCATCGCCGAGCCGTACGCCAAGTTCAGGCTGGTCTGGATGCGACCCTGGCGCGCGGCGCGCGCGGCCGCCAGGGTCTCCGGCAGCAGCACCAGCGCGGCGATCACCACGCCGACGAAGGACTGCGGAAACCCGACCGCGGTCACCGCGCGCTCGACGGCCGGCGATTCCTCCTCGGCCAGCCCCACCACCGCGACGAGCGCCACCAGCAGCAGCCCCAGGCTGCCCAGGGCGGCGCCGCGGCTCGGCGGTTCGGCGTGGCTCTCGTCCTCGAACAGCCGCTTGCGCTGGCCCTTCTGGGCGATCGGCAGGAAAAAGTCGCGGTGGCGCACCGTCTGGGTGAAGACGAACACCAGGTACACCAGCAGCGACGCGACCGCCGCGAACGCCAGCTGGCCGGGCGAGAACTCCTTGCCCACTTGGCTGGTGGTGAACGCGGGCAGCACCAGGCTCAGCGTCGCCAGCGTGGTGACCGTGGCCAGCGCGGCGCCACTGCCCTCGGCGTTGAACAGCGTGACGCCGTAGCGCCGGGAGCCGAGCAGCAGCGACAACCCCGCGATGCCGTTGGTGGTGATCATCGCCGCCGCGAACACGGTGTCCCTGGCCAGCGTCGCGGCCTCGTTGCCCCCGGACGCCATCAGCGAGACGATCAGGGCCACCTCGATCACCGTCACCGCCGCCGCGAGCACCAGCGAGCCGAACGGCTCCCCGACCCGGGCCGCGACCACCTCCGCGTGATGCACGGCGGCCAGGACGGCGCCGATGAGCAATGCCGCCGCCAGCGCGACCAGCGTCGGGCCCAGCTTCTCGCCCCAGATCACGGCCAGCACGGCGACGGCAAGCAGCGGCACGACCGCGGTCCACGACACCCGTCTCAACATCGACCGCCATTCTCATCGAAGGCACCCGATCGGTCGACTTCTCCCCGCCCGATCACGGTCCTGAATTACCGGCCCGTGCAACGGTGGCCTCAGTAGCATGCTCACATGCCGACGACCGAAGGCCTCGCCGAAGGAGATGTGTTCGCCGGTTACACGATCGTGCGGCGCCTGGGGGTCGGCGGCATGGGGCAGGTGTATCTGGCGCAGCACCCGAGGCTGCCCCGCCGCGATGCGCTCAAGGTCCTGCCCGGCGAGCTGACCGAGAACGACGAATTCCGCCAGCGCTTCAACCGCGAGGCCGATCTGGCCGCGAACCTGTACAACGAGCACATCGTCGGGATCCACGACCGCGGGGAATACGAAGGGCAACTGTGGATTTCGATGGACTACGTCGAGGGGACCGACGCAGCACAGCTGCTGCGCGAACAGTATCCGTCCGGCATGCCCGCGGCCCACGTCGTCGAGATCGTCTCCGCGGTGGCCGACGCGCTGGATTACGCGCACGCCCGCGGACTGCTGCACCGTGACGTCAAGCCCGCCAACATCCTGCTGGGCTCCCCGCAGGCGGGCAGGCGCCGGATCCTGCTCGCCGATTTCGGAATCGCCCGCGAGCTGGACGAGATCAGCGGGCTCACCGCGACGAACATGTTGGTGGGCACCACCGCCTACTGCTCCCCCGAGCAATTGCAGGGCGCGGAGCTGGACGCCGGCACCGACCAATACGCGCTGGGCTGCACCGCGTACAACCTGCTGACCGGCACGGCGCCGTTCCACCACTCCAACCCCGCCGTGGTCATCAGCCAGCACCTGTCCGCGCCGCCGCCGCGCCTGAGCCAGTCGCGGCCCGACCTGGCCGCGCTCGACCCGGTCATCGCGAAGGTCCTCGCCAAGCACCCGAGCGAGCGGTACGCCAGCTGCGCGGATTTCGCCGCCGCGCTGGCCGGGCGCCTCGACGGCGCGGGACGCACCGAAGTGATCGCCGCGCCCACCGAAGTCATCGCGTCAACGCCGGATGTCCGCGCCCCCGAGCCCGAAACCCCTTCCGCACCAATGGAAACCGCGCCATCGCCGCCGCGGGGCGGCCGGTCGGGCTCGACGACACTGGTGGCGGCGCTGATCGCCATCGCGCTGGTCGGAATCGCCGCCGTGGTCGGCATCCTGCTGGTTCGCGGCCACGCCAACCAGCCGAACACCAATCCCCCTCCGACGTCGGCGGGCGGGCCGACTCCGGCCCCCACACTCAAGCTGTCGGGGCAACTCACCGATCGGGCGGGCGTGCTCGGCCCGCTCGAATCCGACGCGGTGAACCGGGCGCTGACCAAGCTCTACGACGGTCGGGGCACCCGGCTCTGGGTGGTCTACGTCAACGACTTCGGCGGCCGCAAACCCTTCCGATGGGCCGAAGACACCATGCGCGCCAACGGTTTCACCGACAGCGACGCCATCCTGGCCGTCGCCACCGGCGAGTCGACGTTCTCGTTTCGAGTGCCGGACGCGGTGGTCAACAGGACGGCCATCGACGTCGAACTGATCCGTCGCCGCATCGAGCCCGCCGTGGCGCGGCACGAGTGGGCCCGCGCCGCGATCGCCGCGGCCAACGGGCTGGACTCGGTGCCGGGCTAGGCCTCGGGTTGCAGCAGCACGTCGGCGTCGAAGCAGCTGTGGTCGCCGGTGTGGCAGGCGCCGCCGACCTGGTCGACCGTCAGCAGCACGGCATCGCCGTCGCAGTCCAGTCGCACCGCGTGCACGTATTGGGTGTGCCCCGACGTCGCCCCCTTGACCCACTGCTGGCCGCGGGACCGCGAAAAGTAGGTTGCCTCACGGGTTTCCAGCGTCCGTTCCAGCGCGGCGTCGTCCATCCAGGCGACCATCAGCACGTCACCGGTGCCGCGCTCCTGCACCACGGCTGTGAACAGGCCGTCGGCGTTTCGCTTCAGCCGCGCGGCGATCTGCGGGTCGAGCGTCATCGCACGGTGATCCCTTCCGCCGCCATGGCCGCCTTCACCTGCCCGATGGTCAACTCACGGAAGTGAAAGACGCTGGCCGCCAACACCGCATCGGCGCCCGCGGCGACGGCGGGTGCGAAGTGCTCGACGGCGCCTGCGCCGCCGCTCGCGATCACCGGCACCGTGACCGCCGAGCGCACCGCTTTGAGCATCGGCAGATCGAACCCGGCTTTGGTGCCGTCGGCGTCCATCGAGTTCAACAGGATCTCGCCCACCCCGAGATCGGCGCCGCGCGAGGCCCATTCGACGGCGTCGATCCCCGTCCCACGGCGCCCACCGTGGGTGGTGACCTCCCAGCCCGACGGTGTCGGCGGCGAGTCGGGCGGCACCGTGCGGGCGTCCACGGACAGCACGATGCATTGCGAGCCGAACTGCCTTGCCATTTCCTCGAGCAGGTCGGGCCGGGCGATGGCGGCGGTGTTGATCGAGACCTTGTCGGCCCCGGCGCGCAGCAACACGTCGACGTCGGCCACCGTGCGCACCCCGCCGCCGACGGTCAGCGGGATGAACACCTGCTCGGCCGTGCGCCGCACGACGTCCAGCATGGTCGATCGCTCGGACGACGACGCGGTCACGTCGAGAAAGGTCAACTCGTCGGCGCCCTCGGCGTCATAGGCCGCGGCGAGCTCGACGGGATCACCCGCGTCGCGCAGGTTTTCGAAGTTGACGCCCTTGACCACCCGGCCGGCGTCGACGTCCAGGCACGGGATCACCCGCACCGCAAGGCCACTGGCGGCGGACATGTCAGTAGTCCTCCGGCCGGCCGGTGCCGCGCAGCAACTCGAGTATCTCGGCGTGCGCGGCGGGCCCCGCCGCCAGCGCGGAGTCGGACGTGGGCGTCCAGTGTTCGCCGTGGATGTCGGTGACGACGCCGCCGGCCGCCCGGACCAGCGCGACCCCGGCGGCGTGATCCCACACGTGCCCGCCGAAACTGATCGAGGCGCCGAGGATGCCGTCGGCCACGTAGGCCAGGTCCAGGCCGGTCGAACCGTGCATGCGCAACCGCGAGGAGACCCGGCTGAGGTTCTCCAGCACCGCGATCCGGTACCGCCCGGGGAACCGGCCCCGCGCATCGGCGCTGAACGAGCCGGCGCCGACGAGCGCGTCGGACAGGTCGACGGGGGCCAGGGACGGTTGCGCCGCACCGTTTTTCATCAGGGGGCCGCCGACCACCGCCGTGTAGCGCTGGTCCACGAACGGCAGCCAGGTCAGCCCGGCCACCGGATCGCCGTGGTGCAGCAGGCCCAGCAATATCCCGGCCATCGGCGACCCGGCCGCGTAGTTGAACGTGCCGTCCACCGGATCGAGCACCCACACCCATTCCGAGTCGACGTCGGCCCCGCCGTATTCCTCGCCGTGCACACCGATCCCGGTGGTCTCCTCCAGCGCGCCGACCACCTGCCGCTCGATCGCCAGATCGACGTCGGTGGCGAAGTCGTTGCCCTTCTTCTGCACCGCCGAATCGGCGCGGTGGCCGGCGACGAACGGCTCGGTGGCGTCGTCGAGGATGGCCGAGGCCTTGGCCACCAACGCGTCCAGGTCCATCGCGGCCCTACCCGGCCACCGCGGCCAGCGCCTGCGGCAGCGTGAACCGCCCGGCGTAGAGGGCCTTTCCGACGATGGCGCCTTCCACCCCGTGTTCGGTGAGGGTGGCGATGGCGCGCAGGTCGTCCAGGCTGGACACCCCGCCGGAGGCGATCACCGGCGCTTCGGTGCGGTCGGCGACGGCGGCCAGCAGGTCGAGGTTGGGGCCGCCGAGCGTGCCGTCCTTGGTGACGTCGGTGACGACGAACCGCGAACACCCTTCGCCGTCAAGGCGTTCCAGCACTTCCCACAGGTCGCCGCCGTCGGTCTCCCAGCCGCGCCCGCGCAGCCGGTGCTGCCCGTCGACGATCTGCACGTCCAGCCCGACGGCGACCTTGTCGCCGTGTTCGGCGATCGCCCGCGCGCACCACTGCGGGTTTTCCAGCGCCGCGGTGCCCAGGTTGACCCGGGTGCAGCCGGTCACCAGCGCGGCGGCCAGGGAGTCGTCGTCGCGGATGCCGCCGGACAGCTCCACGTTCACGTCGAGCTTGCCGACCACCTCGGCCAGCAGCTCGCGGTTGGAGCCGCGCCCGAACGCCGCGTCCAGGTCCACCAGGTGGATCCACTCGGCGCCGTCGCGCTGCCAGCCCAGCGCGGCGTCCAGCGCCGAGCCGTACTCGGTCTCGCTGCCGGCCTTGCCTTGGACCAGCCGGACGGCGCGGCCGTCGACCACGTCGACCGCGGGGAGCAGAATCAGCGGCATTACGACAGTCCCTCAATCCAGTTGCGCAGCACGGCCGCACCGGCGTCGCCGCTCTTCTCCGGGTGAAATTGGGTGGCCGACAACGGCCCTAGCTCGACGGCGGCCAGGAACGGCACCTGGTGGGTGGCCCAGGTGAGCACGGCCTCGGGCGATCCCTCCCAGCGCTGCGCCGCGTAGGAGTGCACGAAGTAGAACCGGGTGTCGGCGTCCAGCCCCTTGAACAGGGCGGTGCCCGCGCCGGCGTCGACCACGTTCCAGCCCATGTGCGGAATGACCGGGGCGTCCAGCCGGGTGACCGCGCCCGGCCACTGGCCGCAACCCGTTGTCCGCACGCCGAATTCGACGCCGGTGGCGAACAGGATCTGCATGCCGACGCAGACCCCGAGCACCGGGCGCCCGGCGGCCACCCGGTCGGCGATGATGCGGTCTCCCCCGACCTTGCGCAGGCCGGTCATGCACGCCTCGAAGGCCCCGACGCCGGGCACCACGAGGCCGTCGGCGGCCGCGCCGGCGTCGGCGTCGGCGGTCACCTCGACCGACGCGCCCGCCCGCTGCAGCGCGCGCTGGGCCGACCGTAGGTTGCCCGAGCCGTAATCCAGGACGACGACGGATGGTGTTGTCACAGAACACCTTTGGTGGACGGCACGTCCGACACCCGCGGATCGGGCTCGACGGCCTGCCGCAACGCGCGGGCCACGGCCTTGTACTGCGCCTCGGTGATGTGGTGCGGGTCGCGCCCGTACAGGACGCGCACGTGCAGCGCGATACGGGCGTTCATCGCCAGCGACTCGAACACGTGCCGGTTGATGACGGTGTGGTAGGGCACCGAGCTGCCGGCGATGGTGGTGTGCCGCAGGTGATCCGGCTCGCCGGTGTGCACGCAGTAGGGCCGGCCGGACACGTCGACGATGGCGTGGGCCAGCGTCTCGTCCATCGGGATGAAGGCGTCGCCGAACCGCCGGATCCCCTTCTTGTCGCCGAGGGCCTGCCCCAGCGCCTGGCCCAGCGCGATCGCGGTGTCCTCGATCGTGTGATGCCCCTCGATCTCGACGTCGCCCTTGGTGCGCACGCTCAGGTCGAAGCTGGCGTGGGTGCCCAGCGCCGTCAGCATGTGGTCGTAGAAGGGCACGCCGGTGTCGACGTGGACCTGGCCGCTCCCGTCGAGATCCAGCTCGATGACGATGTCGGATTCCTTGGTGCGGCGCTCGATACGCGCGCGCCGCGTCGCTTTTCCTGCTTCGGTGGTGGTCACGGGGCTCCTACTGGGGTGGCTGGGGCGAGTTCGGTGGCGGCGATCGGGGCGCTGGCCCGCAGGAACGCGTCGTTCTCCTCGGCGAGTCCGGTCGTGGCGCGCAGATAGCCGGGGATCCCGACGTCGCGGATCAAGATGCCGGCCTCCAGATAGCGCCGCCACGCCGCGGGAGCGTCGGCGAACTGCCCGAACAGCACGAAGTTCGCGTCGCTGGGGATCACCCGAAAACCCATGCGCGTCAACGCGTTCGAGACGCGTTCGCGTTCGGCGATCAGCGCCGCGACGCTGCTCAGCGTGTCGTCGGCGTGCCGCAACGCGGCCCGCGCCGCCGCCTGGGTGACCGACGACAGGTGGTACGGGAGCCGCACCAGCAGCATCGCGTCGATCACCGCGGGCGTGGCGATCAGATACCCGAGCCGCCCGCCGGCGAAGGCGAACGCCTTGCTCATGGTGCGGGTGACGATGAGCTTGGTCGGATACTCCCGCACCAGCCCCACGGCGCTGGGCTGTGAGGAGAACTCGCCGTAGGCCTCGTCGACGATCAGGATGCCGGGCACCGCGTCGAGCAGCCGGCGCAGATCGGGCAGCGAAACGCTTTGCCCGGACGGGTTGTTGGGGCTGGCGATGAACACCACGTCGGGTCGGCGCTCGCTGATGGCGGCGACGGCGGCGTCCACGTCGAGGCTGAAGTCGTCGGCGCGCACCCCCTCCAGCCATTCCGTGCGGGTCGCGTCGGAGATGATCGGGTGCATCGAATAGGACGGGACGAACCCGATCGCGGTGCGCCCGGGCCCACCGAACGCCTGCAGCAGCTGCTGCAGGATCTCGTTGGATCCGTTTGCCGCCCAGACGTTTTCCGTTCCGATCGGCACCCCGGTCTGCGCGGTGAGATAAGCGGCCAGGTCGCGACGCAGGTCCACCGCATCGCGATCGGGGTAGCGGTGCAGGTCCGCGGCCGCCTCGGCCACCGACCGCACCACGTCGTCCACCAGCGCCCGGCTGGGCGGGTGCGGGTTCTCGTTGGTGTTCAGCCGCACCGGGACCGCCAATTGCGGTGCGCCGTAGGGCGTTTTGCCGCGCAGGTCGTCGCGCAGCGGCAGGTCCTCGAGGGTGGGGTTCTCCGGTGCGGTCATCGCTCGAACCTCCGCCGGATCGCCTCGCCGTGCGCCGGCAGGTCTTCGGCCTTGGCCAGCGTGACCACGTGGCCCGAGACGTCATTGAGCGCGGCCTCGGTGTAGTCGACGACGTGGATGCCGCGCAGGAAGGTCTGCACGGACAGGCCGCTGGAGTGGCGGGCGGAGCCCGCCGTCGGCAGCACGTGGTTGGATCCGGCGCAGTAGTCGCCGAGGCTCACCGGCGAGTAGGGCCCGACGAAAATCGCTCCGGCCGAACGGATTCGGGCGGCCACCCGCGGCGCGTCGGCGGTCTGGATCTCCAGGTGCTCGGCGGCATAGGCGTTGACCACCCGCACCCCGGCGTCCAGGTCGTCGACCAGGATGATCGCCGACTGGCGGCCGCCGAGCGCGGCGGCCACACGGTCGCGGTGCACGGTGGTGCGCAGCTGTTCGGCCACCTCGGCGGCGGTGGCGTCGGCCAGGTCGGCACTCGGGGTGACCAGCACGCTGCCCGCCATCTCGTCGTGTTCGGCCTGACTGATCAAATCGGCGGCCACGTGCGCCGGGTCGGCGGTGTGGTCGGCGAGGATGGCGATCTCGGTGGGGCCGGCCTCGGCGTCGATGCCCACCCGCGAGCGGCAGAGCCGCTTGGCGGCGGTGACGTAGATGTTGCCGGGTCCGGTGATCATGTCGACCGGCGCCAGCTCGGCGCCATCGGTGTCGGTGCCGCCGTAGGCCAGCAGCGCCACCGCCTGCGCGCCGCCGACGGCCCACACCTCGTCGACCCCGAGCAGCCGGGCGGCCGCCAGGATGGTGGGGTGCGGCAAGCCGTCATAGCGGGCCTGCGGCGGGCTGGCCACCACCAGCGAGCCGACGCCGGCGGTCTGCGCCGGCACCACGTTCATCACCACGCTGGACGGGTAGACGGCGTTGCCGCCGGGCACGTAGAGGCCGACCCGCTCGACCGGGACCCACCGCTCGGTCACCGTCGCGCCGGGGCCGAGGGTGGTGGTGACGTCGGCGCGGCGCTGGTCGGCGTGCACGGCGCGGGCGCGCTCGATCATCACCCGCAGGGCGTCGACGACGTCGGGGTCCAACCCGGCCAGCGCGGCCTCGAGCGCCGCCTCGGGCACCCGGACGGACGCCGGCCGTACCCCGTCGAACGACTCCCCGAACTCCAGCGCCGCCTCGGCGCCCCGCTCGGCCACGGCCGCCACGATCGGCCGCACCTTGGGCAGCACGCTTTCCACGTCCGCACCGCCGCGCGGCAGCGCGGCCCGCAGGCGGGCAGCCGTCAGCTCGACGCCCCGCAGGTCGATGCGGGCCATCACGGGCGCGGAACCGGTACTCATCGCCTCCATTGTCCCAGAGCAACTCAAGTCGATTTCCGACCGGTACAGTGCCGATCAAAGGCCCACACAACGCAGGGAGCCGTCATGTCCGCGAAGGATCACCCCAACAACGCCCCGGGCGTCCCCATGGTGTTCCCGCCTTGGTTCGAGCGTTTCCAGATCAAGTATTTCAACCCGGCGGTCAAGCCGATCGCCCGTTTTCTGCCCGGGACCGCGACCATCAAGCACCGCGGCCGCACCTCCGGCACGCCGTACGAGACGATCATCACCCCCTATCGCAAGGGCAACGTGCTGGCGATCGCGCTGGGCCACGGCAAGACCAACTGGGTCAAGAACGTGCTGGCGGCCGGCGAGGCCGACGTCCAGTTCGGCCGCAACCGCGTGGTGCACATCACCAACCCGCGCATCCTGCCGGCCGGCACCGAGGGTCCCGACGCCGAGCGCCTGCCGCGGATGGCCCGCATGCAGCTGCGCCGGATCGGCGTGTTCGTCGGCGACATCGCCTGACTTTCTTCACGGCGTCCCGCGTGCGCTGACGGCTTTCCGCGTGCGCTGACGGCGGGATTCCCGCGATTTCCCCGCCCTGGGCACACGCGCGAGGCCGTAAAACGCACACCCGACCACCTACGCCCGGGTGAAGACCGTCTTGCCGGTCATCGCCGGCCAGGCCGAGGGGGCGTCTTCCCAGGCGACGACGCGGTCGACGGCCGGCGCCACGTTCAAGCCGCCCGCCAGGAGCTCGAGCACCCGCGGGATGACCGTGCGCGCGCTGACGCGTCCGGTGATGAACCGCACGCCGCGCGAGTACATCGGCAGCAACGGCATCTCGACCCGGTATTCGGGGTAGATGCCGGTGTCGGTGCACACCCCGTCCGGCCAGGTCGCCCGCAGCGCCGCCGCCAGCAGCGCCGGATCGCTGGTGGTGTGCACGGTGACCGGGTAAGCGCCCCACGACTTGTCGGGTTTGGCGGCGTCGTGGGCCACCGCGCCGAGCTTCTCGGCGGCGGCCAGCCGCTGCGGGTCGGTGTCGACGTAGTCGACGTGGGCGCCCAGCGCCGCGGCGATCGCCGCCGAGTACAGGCCGATCGACAGGCGTCCGAGCACGAGGACGCGGCGATCGACCGGGTCGAGCGCGTCCAGTTCGGCACCGAACGGCCCGACGGTGCGCCAGCCGTCGGGAATGTTGTCCGACAGGGACGCGACCGAAACGGGGTCGACGCCGTCGGGCAGCGGGATCAGCATCGCGTCGGCGTACGGGACCAGCACCAGGTCGGACATGAAGCCGCCGCCGTCCAGGCCGGCGATCGGCGCCATCCCGTAGGCCGCCATGAACGGCACGGCGCTGCAGGAACCGGTGACGCCGCGGCGGCATTCGCGGCAGTCCCCGCAGTTGATCTGGAACGGCACCACGACGCGGTCGCCGACCCGGGCGCCCTTGACGGCGTCGCCGACGGCGACGACCTCGGCCAATCCCTCGTGCCCCACCGCGTACCCCGGTGGCAGCGGGAGCCGCCCGTTGCACACCGCGACATCGAGGTCGCAACACGCCACGGCCAGCGGCCGGACCAGCGCCTGCTCGGGCGCGCCGAGCTGGGGTTCGGGCACCTCCCGCCACGCGTACCGCCCGGTGTCTTCGTATGTCAGCTGCCTCATCTCTGCATTCTTGAGTGATCATTCAAGTAAAGTCAAGAGCATGCCGAGACCGGATCGCAGCCGCACCGCGTTGATCGAGAAGGCCGCCACCCTGTTTCGCCGGCAGGGCTACGCGGCGACCGGCCTGAATCAGATCCTCGGGGAGGCCGGCGTCAAGCCCGGTTCGCTGTATCACCACTTCCCGCGGGGCAAGCAGCAGTTGGCCGCGGCGGTCGTCGAGACCGAGGGGACGGGCATCGAGCAATTGCTGCGCCGGTTCTTGGCGACCGGCCGGCCGCCGGCCGACATCGTCGATCGCTGGATCGACCTGCTGGCGGCGGGGTTGGCCGGTGACCGGCGCGACGGCTGCCCGATCGAGCCGATCGCCACCGAGTCGGTGAACGCGAGCCCGCTGGTGCGCGAGGCGTCGGCGCGCGCCTTCGCCGGCTGGTGCGCGGCGGTCGAGGAACGGCTGCGCTCCGACGGCTGGGCCGGGGACGAGGCCAACCGGGTTGCGCTGGCGGTGATCTCGCTGATCGAGGGGGCACTGATCCTGTCCCGGACCTCCGGTGACGCGGGCGCGCTGGACGCGGCCAAGCCGGCGGCGCGCACGCTGCTGTCCGGCGGGGCGGCGGTGCGGGTGTGAAAACCGTGACGGCGGTTGTCAAGGTTGTTGGGGACCAAGGACTTAGGACCCTACGGCGCTTCCCGGAGCGGCGAGACGATGACAACTGCACGATCAACCCCTCTGAGCAGAAGGGATCTCCCAATGGCTGAGAACGACCTGACCGCCCGGTTCGAGAAAATCTCCACCGCCGCCAGGGAGGCGAACGACAAGGTGCGCGCGGCGGCGCAGCAAGCCCGCGAACAGGTCCAGGCCGACGCGGCCCGCGCGCGCGAAAAGGCGGACCACGCAGCCGATCACCTTCAAGACCGGGCAGTCGCCGCCCACGACGAGGCGTCGAAGCACTGGCAGGAAATCGCCGAGAAATGGAAGTCACACGTCGCGAAGATCCGCAAGGACATGGCGGAGACGAAGGCCGAGCACGAAGCCAAGGAGATGGACGCCTACGCGAACATGGCCATCGGCTACGCGCTCGACACCATCGACTTCGCCGAGGCCGCGGTCTACGAAGCGGAATACGCTGTGCTCGACGCACTTTCGGCACGTTCCGCAGCCGACGCGATGGCCCGGGGATGACCGTCCGGTAAGCCCTACATATCCAGGCCGACGTCGAGCGCGCGCACCGAATGCGTGAGCGCGCCGACGGCCAGGTAGTCCACCCCGGTGGCGGCGTACGTGGCGGCGTTGTCGAGGTTTAGCCCGCCGGAGGACTCCAGCAGGACGGCGGGGGCGCGGGCGTCGCGGCGCTGCACGGCCATCTGCGTCTGCCACACCGGGAAGTTGTCCAGCAGGACCAGTTCCGGCTTTTCGGCCAGCACCTCGTCCAGCTGCTCGAGGGAATCCACCTCGACCTCGCACGGCAGCTCCGGGGCCGCGTCGCGCACCGCCCGCAGCGCGTCGACCACCGAGCCGGCGGCCACCACGTGGTTGTCCTTGATGAGCGCCGCATCGCCCAGCCCCAGCCGGTGGTTGACGCCCCCGCCGACCCGGACCGCGTACTTCTGCAGGGCGCGCAGCCCGGGCAGGGTCTTGCGGGTGTCGCGGACCTTGGCCTTGGTGCCGTCCACGGCCGCCACCCAGGCCGCCGTCGTGGTGGCGATGCCGGACAGGTGGCAGACCAGGTTCAGCATGGTCCGCTCGGCGGTCAACAGGCCGCGGGTGTCCGCGCGCACGGTCAGCACCGGCTCGCCCGGCTGCAACCGGGCGCCGTCGTCGACGCGGTGCAGCACGTCGTAGCCCCCGGCGAGGACGGCGTCGAGGACCAGCAGCGCGACCTCGACGCCGGCGATCACGCCCGGCTCCCGGGGCACCATCGACGCGGTGGCCACCGCGCCGGCGGGCACCGTCGCCAGCGTGGTGACGTCAGGGCCGTAACGCAGGTCCTCTTCCAGCGCGCGCCGGATGGTGTCCTGGGCGGCGCTGCGTTCCTCGGGCTGCATCATCAGCCCACCGCCGCCAGCGCCTCCACCAGCACCTGGTCGTCGGCCAGCCGCAGCACGCTGCTGCGCGCCTGTTCCGGGGCCGGGTCCGGGTACTCGGCGCGGTGGTGGCAGCCGCGGCTCTCGCTGCGGGCCAGGGCCGCGGCGGTCACCGCGCGCGCGGCCACCGTCAGCGCGACGTCCTCGAAGTCGCGGCGGCCCCCGATGGCCCGGGCGGGCGCCCCGGACAGCGCGTCGGACAGCCGGTTCAGTCCTGCGGCGTCGCGCACCACCGAGACGTCGCGGCTCATCGCGACCTGCAGTTCGGCGCGCCGCGGGGCGGTGTGCACGCTCGGCTCGGGCGCGGTCGCCCGGACCCGCCCCGCCGCCACCGCGTGCGCGGCCGCGGCCTTGCCGGCCCGCCCCCCGACCACCAGGCCTTCCAGCAGGCTGTTGGACGCCAGCCGATTGGCGCCGTGCATGCCGGTGCGCGCCACCTCGCCGGCGGCGAACAGCCCGGGCAGCTCGGTCTGCCCGTGCACGTCGGTGACCACGCCGCCGCAGCTGTAATGCGCCCCCGGCACGACCGGGATGGGTTGGCGGACCGGGTCGATGCCGGCGGCCCGGCACGCGGCGGTCACGGTCGGGAAGCGGGCCGCGAACCCCCCGATACCGCGCGCGTCCAGGAAGACGCACGGGTCGCCGGTGGCCTTCAGCCGCGCGTCGATGGCGGCCGCGACGACGTCCCGCGGCGCCAGGTCGCCCATCGGGTGAACACCCGCGGTGACCGAATTGCCTTGCCGGTCAACCAGTATCGCGCCCTCACCGCGGATGGCCTCGGTGACCAACGGGCGCCGCCCGCCGGCCCCGCCACCGTAGAGCATCGTCGGGTGGAACTGGATGAACTCGAGGTCGCTGACCGCGACGCCGGCCCACAGCGCCAGGGCGATGCCGTCGCCGGTAGAGCCTTCGGGGTTGGTGGTCGCGGCGTAGAGGTGGCCGAGCCCGCCGGAGGCCAGGATCACCGCGGGCGCGCTGATGATGCCGTACCCGTCGGGGTTGCCGACCGCGACGCCGGTCACGGCTTCTCCGCCCAAGGAGCCGTCGTGCAACACGCACAGGGCGACGTGGCTGGTGCGGATGTCGAGCAGCCGGGCGGCGTGGTCGAGCGCCCGCTGCACCTCGGCGCCGGTGGCGTCCCCGCCCGCGTGCACGATCCGCCGGCGCGAGTGGCCGCCCTCGCGCGTCACGTCCCAGCGGCCGGGCACCGCCTCGTCGAATCGCGCTCCGGCACCGACCAATTCGGACACCGCGAGGTAGCCGTCGGCGACGATCGAGGTCACCGCGTCGGGATCGCAGAGGCCCGCGCCCGCGGTCACGGTGTCGGCGACGTGGGCCTCGACGGAGTCGTCGTTGTCGGGCAGGACCACCGCGATGCCGCCCTGGGCGTAGTGGGTGGCGGTCACCCCGCGCGCCTGGTCGGCCTTGCTCAGCACGACGACGCTGCGCCCGGCGCGGTGGGCGGCCAGCGCCGCGGCCAGACCCGCGACGCCGGTACCGATGACGACGACGTCGGCGCTGTGCGTCCAGGCCGGCCGGACGATCATTCGCCGCCGCCCGGTTGACCGATTGCGATCATGCGCTGCACGCTGCGCCGGCCCGCGGCGGCAATCTCGGGGTCGACGTCGACCTCGTCGGCGCCCTCCACCAGGCAGCGCAGCAGCGCCGCGGGCGTGATCATCTTCATGTACTTGCACGACGCGCGGTCGTTCACCGCGCGGAAGTCGACTTGCGGTGCGGCCCGGCGCAATTGGTGCAGCATGCCGACCTCGGTGGCGACCAGCACCTTGCGGGCCCGGGTGTGGTGCGCGGCGTCCAGCATGCCTCCGGTGGACAGGATCTTGACCCGCTCGGCCGGGAAGGCGCCTTCGCCGGCGAGGTACAACGCCGAAGTGGCGCAACCACATTCGGGGTGCACGTACAGGTCGGCGTCCGGGTTGGCCCGGGCCTGCTCGGACAGCTCTTCGCCGTTGATCCCGGCGTGGACGTGGCATTCGCCGGCCCACACGTGCATGTTCGTCCGGCCGGTCATCCGGCGCACGTGCGCTCCGAGGAACTGGTCCGGGCAGAACAAGACCTCACGGTCGGGGTCGATCGAGTTCACCACGTCCACGGCGTTGGACGATGTGCAGCAGATGTCGGTGAGCGCCTTCACCGCGGCGGTGGTGTTGACGTAGGAGACGACGACGGCGCCGGGGTGCTCGTCCTTCCAGGCGCGCAGTTCGTCGGCGGTGATCGAGTCGGCCAGCGAGCAGCCCGCCCGCTGGTCGGGGATGAGGACCGTCTTGTCGGGGCTCAGGATCTTGGCGGTCTCGGCCATGAAGTGCACGCCGCAGAACACGATGGTGTCCTCGGGCGCCTCGGCGGCGATCCGGGACAGCGCGAGCGAGTCGCCGACGTGGTCCGCGACGTCCTGGATGGCGGGCAGCTGGTAGTTGTGCGCGAGCACGGTGGCGCCGCGCAGGTTGGCCAGGCGGCGGATCTCGGCGGCCCATTGCGCGTCGCCGTCCACGCCGGCGTAGCCGGTGGGCGAATTGGTGACGTCGGCCATCATGTCTTCGGCGAGCGTGTCCATGCGATTGATAACCGTCACGGCGGCTCCTTTCAGCCCGACAGGTTTTCGACTTATAATCGAAAACATGGGCCATACTAGCACTGAACACGAGGTACTTGCGGTCGTGTTTCAGGTTCGCCAGGTAACGGCGGCACCGCGAAGACAGAAACCGCAGCTGAACGTGCTGTTGTGGCAACGCGCCAAAGACCCGCAGAAGGGCGCCTGGTCGCTGCCCGGCGGGCGGCTGCGCAACGACGAGGACATGACCACCTCGGTGCTGCGCCAGCTGGCCGAAAAGGTGGACCTCAAAGAGCTGGCCCACCTCGAGCAGCTGGCGGTGTTCTCCGATCCGCAGCGGGTGCCGGGCAACCGGGTGATCGCCTCGACCTTCCTGGGCCTGGTGCCCTCCCCCGCCACCCCGGAACTGCCGCCGGACACCCGCTGGCACCCGGTGAGTGCGCTGCCCCCGATGGCGTTCGACCACGGCCCGATGGTGGAGCACGCCCGCACCAGGCTGGTCGCCAAGATGTCGTACACCAACATCGGATTCGCTTTGGCGCCAAAGGAATTCGCTCTTTCAACGCTGCGTGACATCTACGGCGCCGCGCTGGGTTACCAGGTCGACGCCACCAACCTGCAGCGGGTGCTGGCCCGCCGCGGGGTCATCACGGCGACCGGCACCATCGCGCAGTCCGGGCGCAGCGGCGGGCGGCCGGCGGCCCTCTACCACTTCACCGACTCGAGGCTGCGGGTCACCGACGAATTCGCCGCGCTGCGGCCGCCGGGCCAGATTTGACGACCGGGGCCCGCCGCCGCCTCCACTAAACTGGACCGGAAGGTCTTCCGGGGGACGCTACTAAGGCGCCATCAGTGGCGCGTCTTACCTGCGGGCACACAGACGAACTCGCTCACACACGGCGATTACGTTTTGGTTACCTGCCGTTGGTGCGCGAGAATGCCGGATGGCCTAGAAGGGAGCCTCAATGGCTGAGCTCGGCAATCTGGCAGGCACGCGTGGCGCGGAATGGATCGCCCGGCCGCCGCACGAGGAACTGCAGCGCAAGATCCGCCCGCTGCTGCCCTCGGACGACCCGTTCTACCAGCCGCCGCTCGGCTTCCAGCACGCCGAGCCCGGGACGGTGCTGCGCTCCCGCGACGTCGAGCTCGCCTTCCTGGGGCTGATCCCGCAGCCGATCAAGGCCGTCCAGCTGCTCTACCGGACGATGGACATGCACGGCGAGCCCGAGGCGGCGGCGACCACGGTGATCGTCCCCGCCGAACTCGCCCCGGAGCGGCCCTGCCCGCTGCTGTCCTACCAGTGCGCGATCGACGCGGTGTCGTCGCGTTGCTTCCCGTCCTACGCGCTGCGACGCCGGGCGAAGGCCCTCGGATCGATCGGCCAGTTCGAGCTGTTCCTGATCGCCGCCGCGGTGGCCGAGGGCTGGGCCGTCTCGGTGCCCGACCACGAGGGGCTGCGCGGGCTGTGGGGCGCGCCGTACGAACCCGGCTACCGGGTCCTCGACGGCATCCGGGCCGCCCTGGGCTCGGAACGCCTCGGGCTGTCGCCGGCGGCGCCGATCGGGCTGTGGGGCTACTCCGGCGGCGGCCTGGCCAGCGCCTGGGCGGCCGAGATGTGCGCCGACTACGCGCCCGAACTGGACATCGTCGGGGCGGTGCTGGGATCGCCCGTCGGCGACCTGGGCAACACCTTCCGCAGGCTCAACGGCAGTTTCCTGTCGGGTCTGCCGGCGCTGGTGGTCGCCGCGCTCGCCCACATCTACCCCGAGCTGGACCGGGTGATCAAGGAGCACAGCAACGAGGAGGGCCGCGCCCTGCTCGAGTCGCTGGAGAAAATGACCACCGTGGAGGCGGTCGTGAAGATGGCCGGCAAGAACATGGGCGACTACCTCGACGAGCCGCTCGAGACCATCCTGTCGACGCCCGAGGTCACGCACGTCTTCGAGAGCATCAAGCTGGGCGCCGCCGTGCCGACGCCGCCGGTGTTGATCGTGCAGGCCGTCCACGACTATCTGATCGACGTCAACGACATCGACGTGCTCGCCGACGCCTACTCGGCCGGCGGCGCGCGGGTCACCTACCACCGGGACGCGTTCAACGAGCACATGCTGCTGCACCCGCTGTCGGCGCCGATGACGCTGCGCTGGCTCACGGACCGGTTCGACGGCAGGCCGCTGACCGAGCACCTCATCCGCACCACCTGGCCCACGATGTTCCATCCGATGACCTACGTCGGGATGGCCCGGCTGGCCAAGATCGCGGCGAAGGTCGTCTTCGGCCGCAGCATTCACCGCCGCCCGCTATGACACGGCCGCTTCGGCGGCGCCCCCTGAAGACACCGGCAACGCGGCCGACGAGCGGTCGCCCGCCGGCGGGACCCCCAGGTCGTCGCGGGCGTCCGCGGCCGCGAACACCGCATACACCAGCGCCGCGATAGCGGCCGGCCACAGCAGCGTCAGCGCCACCTGCAGCGGGTGGTCCGCGAAGAACACCGGGGGCGCCTGCACGACGTAGGCCACCGACGGGCCCTTGGCCAGCGGCACCGCATCGAAGTTCAACGCGCCGAAGCGGATTCGGACCACGGCAGCCCCGACCGCCGTCGCGACCGCGGCGGCGGTCACCAGGCCGGCCGTGAGCGCGACGACCATCCCCGGCCCGCGGCGCGCGCGCCACTGCCACGCCAGCACCGGCGCCACCACCGCCAGCACGGTCAGCAAACCCAACATCAGGCTCGGCGCGTCGAAGAAGTGCTCCGACTCGGTGCCGAGATAGTCGTGGACCCGCTCGCCGGCCCGCGTCATGGCCACCACGGCGTGGATCGGCGGGGCGATCCAGCCCCACACCCCGCCGAGCACCGCGCCGGCCGCCGCGGACCCCAGCCCGGCGCCGGCGATCGCGCGCCAGCGCGGCCTACCCGCCGTGGCCCCGGTCACCGCCGGTCCTCCAGGTCGACTGAGTCGACCTCACCGTGCCGCGAGCACCGCGCCCGCCAGCCGTCGGGGCGCACCTGCACCACCATCCGGCGCCCGCATTCGGCACAGAATCGCGGCGGCTCCAGACCCAACTGCGCGGCCGTCGGCACCGCGGTGCCCCCCAATTCGCCGGTGTAGACGTTGTAGACGCCGGCGCTGACCGGAGCGCCCAGATCCCCAACCACGGTTTCCACGCTTCTTACAGGGTGGCGTTGAGCGCCTTGATGGGCATCTGCAGGTCGTCGAGCAGTTCCAGATCGGCCTCGGCCGGCCGGCCGAGCGTGGTGAGGTAGTTGCCGACGATCACGGCGTTGATGCCGCCCAGGATGCCCTTCTTGGCACCCAGGTCGCCCAGCGTGATCTCGCGGCCCCCGGCGAAGCGCAGCATCGCGCGCGGCAGGGCCAGCCGGAACGCGGCCACCGACTTCAGCGCCTCGGCAACCGGCAGCACCTCCAGGTCGCCGAACGGCGTGCCGGGGCGCGGGTTGAGGAAGTTCAACGGCACCTCGTCGGGGCCCAGCTCGGCCAGCTCGGCGGCGAACTCCGCGCGCTGCTCGAGCGTCTCGCCCATGCCCAGGATGCCGCCGCAGCACACCTCCATGCCGGCGTCGCGCACCATCGACAGGGTCTGCCAGCGCTCTTCCCAGGAGTGGGTGGTGACGACGTTGGTGAAGAACGAGCGGGCGGTCTCCAGGTTGTGGTTGTAGCGGTGCACGCCCATCTCGGCGAGCTGCTCGACCTGCTCGGGGGTCAGCATCCCCAGCGAGCAGGCGATGTTGATCTCGACCTCGTTGCGGATCGCCTCGATGCCGGCCGCGACCTGGGCCATCAGCCGCTCGTCGGGCCCGCGCACGGCGGCCACGATGCAGAACTCGGTGGCTCCCGACTTGGCGGTCTGTTTGGCGGCCTCGACCAGGCTCGGGATGTCCAGCCGGGCGCTGCGGACCGGGGAGGCGAACAGGCCCGACTGCGAACAGAAATGGCAGTCCTCGGGGCAGCCGCCGGTTTTCAGGCTGATGATGCCCTCGACCTCGACCTCGGGTCCGCACCAGCGCATCCGCACCTCGTGGGCCAGCTCGAGCAGGTCGTCGAGCCGGTCGTCGGGCAGCTGCAGCACCCGCAGCACCTGGTCCCGACTCAGTCCCTCGCCGCGCTCGAGCACCTGTTCACGGGCCACGGCCAGGATGTCCGCGTCGTTGGCGCCGGTCACCGGTCGAGTTGCCGCTTGAGTCACCAGTACTCCCCTGCATCGTCGGGCGCCGCGCGCGCGACCCCCTGCCCCACGGTCGTGGTGGCCTGGATAAAAGTGTTCAAAGTAGGGTAACGGCCGCAGTACATGCCGTCCGCCGGGGTATCTCACCACCATGACCGATCCGCACGTCGCCTATGTGGCCCACCACATGATCCTGCTGGCGATCCCGGCGTTCCTGCCGGCGATCATCGTCGTCGGCGTGATCCTGTACGTCGCGCTGAAAGACCGCCGCTCCCCCGGCGAGTCGGAGGACACCGAGAGCCGCACCGACGAAAATCGGTGATTGATCGGCCCCTGATTTGGGCATTCCGCTTCGTGCGAGCTGCATCACAGCTCGCCAGGCGGTCGGGCGCTGTTGGGAGGGTTGGACGATGAAATCGGCGGAACTCACTTTCGTTGCCGAGGCGCCGGCGCGCGGCGCCGGCCTCAACCAGGTGATCGGGCTGTCAGTGGCGGCGGTCGTGATCGCGGCGGTCATGCTCTGGGTCGGCTACGCCCACCGCACGCATCGCATCCAGTGGCTGACCCGGGTGGCCGACAAGCTCGGCGAGAAGTTCCACCGGCCCAATTGGGTGGCGCTGCCGGTCATGATCTTCACGACGTTCATCATCTGCGCCCTGTTCGGGTTCATCTGGGACGTCAGCTGGCACATCGGCAACGGGCGCGACCCCGGCCCGCTGGCCAACCCCGCGCACTACTTCATCATCATCGGGCTGTTCGGAATCTTCGTCGGCGGCGCGGTGTCGATGGTGCTGCCGTTCGACAAGCCGGGGCCCGCGGCGGTGCGCATCACCCGCAACTGGTACGCGCCCGTCGGCGGCATCCTGATGGCCGGCTGCGGCATGTACGCGATGATCGGGTTCCCGCTCGACGACATCTGGCACCGGATCTTCGGCCAAGACGTAACCCTCTGGGGCCCAACGCATTTGATGATGATCGGCGGGGCGTGTTTCTCGCTGTTCTCGGTGCTGATGCTGGAGCGTGAAGGCGAGGCGCACGAAGCCGGGGAGGTATTCCACGGCGCGTTCATCACGTTCCTGCGGTACCTGTCCTTCGGCGGGTTGTTCATCGGCCTGTCCGTCTATCAGATCGAGTTCGACTTCGGGGTCCCGCAGTTCCGGCTGGTGTTTCAGCCGATGCTGATCGCGGCGGCGTCCGCGCTGGCGGCCGTGGCCGCGCGCCTGACGATGGGCCGCGGCGCCGCGATCATCGCGGCGGTGTTCGCCATCGCGCTGCGGGGCGCGGTTGCGGTGATTGTCGGGCCCATCCTCGGCGCCCCGATCAACTGGTTCCCGCTGTACCTCGGCCCCGCCCTCGTCGTCGAGCTGGTGGCCCTGACCCCGCTGATCAAGCGCCCGCTGGCCTTCGGCGCCGTCTCCGGCCTCGCGGTGGCCACCGTGGGGCTGTGGCTGGAGTCGCTGTGGATCGGGGCGGTCTACAACTACCCATGGCCGACCAGCATGTGGGGCGAGGCGCTGGCCATGGCGGTGCCGGTGGCCGTCCTGACCGGAACCTGCGGGGCGATGTTCGGCATGGTCCTCACCGGCGAGCGCCTGCCGGGCCGCCGGCTCGGCATCTCCGTCGTCGCGCTGACGGTGCTGGTGATCGGCGTGGCGGTGGCCAACGGGTTGCACATCACCGTGCCGAGCAAGAACACCGCCACCGTGACCCTGACGGACCAGCCGAGCCCGCCCGGGCAGCGCATGGTCTCGGCCGACGTGATGATCTCACCGACCACCATGGTCAGCGACAACCCGGACTGGCTGACGATCCTGTCCTGGCAGGGGCGGATGCAGAACCACCGGGGCCTGATGATCGACAAGCTCGCCAAGGTTGGGCCCGGGCATTACCGGTCCACCCAGCCGGTCCCGGTGTGGGGTGACTGGAAGACGCTGTTGCGCGTGCAGGACGGCCGGATGATGACGGCCGTGCCGATCTACGAGCCGGCCGACGACGCCATCCCGGCGCCCGAGGTCCCCGCGCTCGCGTCCAGCACGCGGCCGTTCGTCCTGGAGGTCACCATCCTGCAGCGCGAACGCGACCAGAGCGCGCCGGCCTGGCTGTTCACCGCCGGCGGGATCGTGGTGCTGTTCCTGACGCTGGCGGTGATCACCGCCCTGAGCTGGGGCGCGGGCCGGATCAACAACTACGACAGCCTCCCGAAGCGGCCCGAGGAACAAAAGCACCCGGTGCCCGATACGCCCCGGGCGGCGTGATCGATGGGAATGCGTAGCGCCCTGGCCGCGGCGTGGGTGGCGATCCTGGCGTGGGCGCTGATCGGCTGTGGCGGTTCGCAGCAGCAGGCCCCGGCCGCGGGTCCGACGGTCGACGTCACGATCGCCAAGGGGCAGGTGACACCCACCAACGCCACGCTGCAGGCCAAGGTGCACCAGCAGATCACCCTGCGCGTGACCAGTGACGCCGCCGACGAACTGCACGTGCACTCGACGCCCGACCACAAGTTCCCGGTGGCCGCGGCGCCCAACCAAACCTTCCAGTTCGCCGTCGACGTACCCGGCAACGTCGAGGTGGAGCTGCACCACCTCGACCGCACGATCGCGACCATCCAAGTCCAACCGTGAGCGCGGGCGGCGCGACCGCGGTACTCGCGCACGGGCTCGGCGGATCCGGCGACCTTCCAGTGCCGTACATGTACGCGATGGTCGGCGCGGCGTGGGCGCTGACGTTCACCTTCGCGCTGGTCGCCTTCGCGTGGCGGCGGCCGCGGTTCGATCCGGGCAAGCCGGGCCGCCCGCTGCCTTCGGCGGTCACCGCCGTCGTCGACGCCCGGGCGACGCGGTGGACGGCCGCCGCGCTGGGTCTGGTGTTCGCGGCGTGGGCGGTGGCGGCCGGGGTGTGGGGTCCGCGATCGGAGACCAACGCCCTGCTCGGCGCGTTCTACGTGCTGCTGTGGGTCGGGCTGGTGGCGCTGTCGCTGCTGTTCGGGCCCGTCTGGCGGGTTCTCTCGCCGATGCGGACGGTGTACCTGCTGCTGTGCCGCGCCACGCCCGAGCGCCTGCACTCGCCGCGGTTGTCCTATCCCGAGGGCTGGGGCTACCGCCCGGCCGCGCTGGGCCTGTTCGCGTTCGTCTGGATGGAATTGGCCAGCCCGAACCCGGCATCGCTGCCGTGGGTGCGGGCGTGGCTGGCCGGGTACGCCGTGGTCATGCTGGTGGGCGCCTGGTTGTGCGGCCAGCGCTGGCTGGCCCGCGCCGACCCGTTCGGGGTGTACAGCATGGCGGTGTCGCGTCTGTCGCCGTTTCGCCGCAACCCCGAAACCGGGCGCATCGTCGTCGGGAACCCCCTCGACCATCTGCCGTCGCTGCCCGTGCGCCCCGGCGTGGTCATGGTGCTCGCGGTGCTGCTCGGGTCCACGGCGTTCGACAGTTTCTCGGCGTCGCCGACGTGGCGCGGCTTCGCCGACAAGGCCTCCCGCGGCATCGGCCTGGCGCCGGCGGCGTCGTCGTCGCTGCTGCGGACGCTCGGGCTGATCGTCTTCATTTCGGTTGTCGCCGTGACCTTTTCGCTTGCCGCGCGCGCGACGGGCGGCGTCGACTCCGAGCGGCGCCGCGCGCTGCCGGGCCAGCTGGCGCATTCCCTGATCCCGATCGTGGTGGGCTACATCTTCGCCCACTACCTGACCTACCTCGTCGAGCGCGGGCAACAGGCCGTGATCGCGCTGGCCGATCCGTTCGGCCGCGGCTGGGGCGGGCTGGCGCACCAGCAGGTGGCCTACGTGCTGTCCACCCATCCGCCGGTCCTGGCCGGGATCAAGGTGGCCTGCGTGGTGACCGGCCACATCCTCGCGGTGATCGCCGCCCACGACAAGGCCCTGCGGCTGCTGCCGAGCGGCCATCAGCTCACCGGGCAGTTGACGATGATGCTGGTCATGGTGGGCTACACCTTCACCGGGCTGTACCTGCTGTTCGGCGGCTAGCCGATCAGGTGGTCGGTCTTCTTTTCCCCGTTCCAGTGCCGCAGGGCGGCGAAGCTGCCCTCGATGAGCGGGGGGCGCCCCGCGATGCGCAGCGCGCGGCTCAGCGCCGGTCCGCCGACGCGGCGGGCCAGCGTGACGTGCGGCGTCCACTGGCCGGGCAGGCTGGTGGGCGCCGGCGCGGGGGCCAGGTGCTCCCCGGCCAGCCGGTGCACCTCGGCATGGAACTCGAGCAGCGCGGCGCTCGGCACGACGAGCCGGGCCAGGATCGCGTTGGAGCGCCCGAGCAGCAACGACGCGCCGATCCCGCAGCCCACCGGCAACCGCTCGGTCAGCGGGCGCAGCGCGGCGTCGGCCTCGTCGGCGATGCGGTCGGCCACCGCGAGCGTGACGTGTGGCCGCCCGGCCGGCGCCTGGCTCGGAATCCCGGCGTCGGCCAGGGCGTCCCACAGCCCGCGGATGGTCGCCTCGGTCTCGCCGTCGAAGAGCAGCTCGATGGAATGCACCATCAGCGGACCAGCGCGGTGACCCAGTCGCGGTCGAACGCCGCGGCGCTCATGTCCGCGAACTGTGCGGCGCCCATCGATCCGGCGCCCGCCGGCAGCGCGGCCCGCACCGCACCCAGCCGGGCCAGGGCGGAGCGATTCGACGTTTCCACCGGACCGGGGTTGCCCGGCCAGCTCCCGATCACCAATCCTGCGCACGAAACATTGTGCGCGGCAAGCGCTTCCAGAGTGAGCGCGGTGTGGTTGAGGGTGCCCAGTTCCGCACTGACCGCGACCAGCGCCGCGGCCCCCAGCTGGACGGCAAGGTCGCGCAGGGTGACACCCGCGGCGGCGAGCTCGACCAGCAGCCCGCCGGCGCCCTCGACCAGCGTCAGCCGCCCCGGGCGGTCCAGGCCGGCCACCAGCCGCAGCAACTCGTCGCCGGTCGGCAGGGCCGCGCCAGCCTGCTCGGCCGCGGCGGCCGGCGCGAGGGGCTGCGGGTAGCGGGCCAGCCCGGCCAGTTGGGTGACGCCGGACAGCCGGGCGACCTCGGCCAGGTCGTCGTCACCGGAGGCGGTGCCGGTCTGGACCGGCTTGCACACCGCCACGTCGACGCCGGCCCGGCGGGCGTGACAGGCCAGGGCGGCGGTGACGACGGTCTTGCCGACCCCGGTGCCGGTCCCCGTGATGACCAGGACGGTCAAGGGCGCGCCACAGCGAGCACGTCGGCGAACACCCGCCGGGCGATGTCGAGTTCGGCCGCGTCCAGCGACGCGCGCGCGGTCAGCCGCAACCGCGACGTCCCGGCGGGCACCGTCGGGGGCCGGAAGCAGCCCACCTTCACGCCGGCGTCCAGGCAGGCGGTCGCGGCGGCCAGCGCCACCTCCGGGTCCCCCAGGATCACCGACACCACCGCCGACTGCGGGGCCTCGGGGACGTCGCAGACGTCGGCCAGGACGCGGGCGTGCCGCAGCACGGCCTCGGGTCGCCACGGTTCGGCCCGCAGCACGTTCAGCGCGGACCGCGCGGCGCCCACCGCCGCGGGCGCCAGGCCGGTGTCGAAGATGAACGTCCGCGCCGCGTCGATCAGGTGCGCCCGCACCGCCGCCGGCCCGAGCACCACGCCGCCCTGGCTGCCCAGCGCCTTGGACAGCGTCGTGGTCATCACCACGTCGGGGGCGCCCGCCAGCCCGAGCTCGTGCAGCAGCCCGCGCCCGGCGCCGCGCACGCCCAGGCCGTGTGCCTCGTCGACGAGCAGCAGCGCGCGGTGGCGGCGGCACACCTCGTGCAGCTCGCGCAGCGGCGCCAGGGCGCCGTCGGCGCTGAAGACCGACTCGGTGATGACGACGGCGCGCTCCTCGTCGCGTCCGGCGAGGGCCGCCTCCACGGCGTCGACGTCGCGGTGTCCGGTGACGGCCACGCGGGCCCGCGACAGCCGGCAGGCGTCGACCAGGGACGCGTGCGAGAGCGCGTCGGACACCAGTAGCGAACCCCGGCCGGACAGACCGACGACCGCGCCGAGGTTGGCCGCGTAGCCCGACGAGAACAGCAATCCCGAAGCGGCGCCGACGTATTCGGCGAGCTCGGACTCGAATTGCTGGTGCAGTTCGGTGTCGCCGGTGACCAGGCGCGAGCCGGTGGCCCCGGCGCCCCACATGCGCAGCGCCGCGATGCCGCCGTCGATCACGTCGGGGTGCTGGGACAGGCCGAGGTAGTCGTTGGACGCCAGGTCGAGCTCGGTCGCCACGGCGGGGCGCGGCCGCAGCGAGCGACGCAGCCCGGCCTCGCGGCGCTGGCGCTCCACCGCCTCCAGCCAGGCCAGCGGGGAAGTCTCGATCGGTGCCCTCATCGCCCTAAAGACTACGAGAGCCGGTGAGCCGGGCCACCTCGACCATCGCCGAGGTGATCTGGGCGATCTCGGCGGCCGGGCAGATGTAGGGCGGCATCGCGTAGACGAGGTTGCGGAACGGACGCAGCCAGACGCCGCGATCCAGCGCGGCCGGGGTGGCGACGGCCAGGTCGACCGGGCGGTCGCACTCGATGACGCCGATCGCCCCGCGCACCCGCACGTCGGTCACGCCGGGCAGCGCCCGGGCGGGTTCGAGCCCGGCGGCCAGCCCGGCGGCGATCTCGCCGACCCGCGCGCGCCAGTCCTGGCCCAGCAGCAGCTCGACGCTGGCCACGGAGACCGCGCAGGCGAGCGGATTGGCCATGAAGGTGGGGCCGTGCATCAGCGCGCCGGCCTCGCCGGCGCTGATGGTGTGCGCGATGTCGGTGGTGCACAGCGTGGCCGCGAGCGTGACGTACCCGCCGGTCAGCGCCTTGCCGACGCACATGATGTCCGGGCTCACCCCGGCGTGGTCGGCCGCGAACAGCTCGCCGGTGCGGCCGAAGCCGGTGGCGATCTCGTCGAAGATGAGCAGCACGCCGTGCCGGCGGCAGAACTCGCGCAGGTCGCGCAGGTAGCGGGGGTCGTGGAAGCGCATCCCGCCCGCGCCCTGCACGACGGGCTCGACGACGACGGCGGCCAGCTCGTCGGCGTGCGCCGCCAGTTGTTGTTCGAATGCCGCGCTGTAGGCGGGGTCGTAGTCGCGCGGCACCTGCGGGGCGAACACCTGGCGGGCCAGGATGTCGGTCCACAGGGAGTGCATGCCGCCGTCGGGGTCGCAGACGCTCATCGGGGTGAAGGTGTCCCCGTGGTAGCCGCCCCGCCAGGTCATCAGCCGGTGCTTGGCGGGCCGGCCGCGGCTGCGCCAATACTGCAGCGCCATCTTGACGGCGACCTCGACCGACACCGACCCCGAGTCGCTGAAGAACACCGTGTCCAGGCCCGGCGGGGTGATCTGCACCAGCAGCTGCGCCAGCCGCGCGGCCGGTTCGTGGGTGAGCCCACCGAACATGACGTGGTTCATCGTGGCCAGCTGGGCGGTCAGCGCCGCGTCCAGGGCCGGGTGGCCGTGTCCGTGGATGGCCGTCCACCAGGAGCTCATCGCGTCGAGCGCGTCGATCGGCTCGCCGTCCCGGATCAGGGTCAGCCGGGCGCCCCGGGCGGCGACCGCCACCACCGGTGCGACGGCCTCGCGACCGATTGTGCTGTAGGGGTGCCAGACGTGCGCAGCGTCGATCGCGCTGATCTGCTCGGGCGTCAACCCGGCCCTCGCCGCAGGCATAGTGATCGAGGGTAAAGCAGCCGAGTCGCACAAATTCCGGCCATCGGGGAGCATGGGAGCCGATGGCTACGCCGCATCCGCCGGGCAATCCCGCCGCGGACACCGATTCCCCGCTGGTCGACTACGACGACGAAGCCCCGCGGGTCATTCGGGTGCGGCTGGCCGCGTGGGACGTCGTCTGCACGGTCGCCCTGTTGGCCCTGCTCATCGTCCTGGCCACCGCGACGACCTGGCCCACCCGGCTGTTCGGCTTCCTCGAGCACGTGTGCGCCGACGAGACCTGCGGGCCGGTGCCGTTCGGGGTCGACTACTACATCCGCCCGGTGGTGTGGGGCGGCATCGGCGCGGCGATCGCCGCCGCCGTCGTCGGCCCGCTCGTTTCCATCCTGAAGGGCTGGTTCATGTCCTTCTGGCCGGTGCTGGCCCTCACGCTGCTCATGGTCAGCTCCGTCGCCGGCTCGATCCTGACAACCTTTAGCGAACGCTATTGGATGTAGGCGCACCGCCGCCGCGGCCCGGGCCTCGCCGCTTTCACTGAGACCCAAATCACAACGGCGCATACGGAATTGGGTCACCCAGTCACCGTCCGGTCACGGTACGACAAAAAATCCCCCGGCGGCCTGGCGGCTAATAACTTCTGTTGTCAGAGTGGCTTTAGTGACTGATGTGAAACAGGGGCTTTGACCCGCTGTCACATCCGCAAGCGTCATGCAGCGGCGTCGGCCCCAACGTGGGGGTCCCGCCCGGGTCATGAACAGGCGGCCCAGGCGTGAAGTCACCGCGCCGAGGCCCGTGAGCCCCTGAGAGGCCAGAACAATGAAACGCATCTACGCCTTCGCGATCGGTTTGGCGATGCTCGCGGCGCCGGTGGCGGCTCCGCTGATCGCGTCCGCCGACCCGGGCACCCGGCCGATGGACTACCAGCAGGCCACCGACGTGGTGATCGCGCGCGGGCTCTCCCAGCGCGGCGTGCCGTTCTCCTGGGCCGGCGGCGGCATCAACGGGCCCACCCGGGGCACCGGGACGGGCATCAACACCGTCGGGTTCGACGCCTCCGGCCTGATGCAGTACGCCTACGCCGGCGCCGGCATCAAGCTGCCGCGTTCGTCCGGGGCGATCTACCGCGTCGGCCAGAAAATCCTGCCCCAGCAGGCGCGCAAGGGCGACCTGATCTTCTACGGGCCCGAGGGCACGCAGAGCGTGGCGATGTACCTGGGCAACAACCAGATGCTCGAGGTCGGCGACGTCGTGCAGGTCTCGCCGGTACGCGCCAACGGCATGACGCCGTACATGGTCCGCGTCCTCGGCGCCGACTCGGCGCCGGTCCAGGCGCTGCCGCAGCAGGTCCCGGCGCAGCTGCCGGCGCAGCAAGCCCCGCTACAACCTGTCTCTTATACACATCT
>NZ_LATC01000030.1:0-48920 GCF_001414075.1 Mycobacterium sp. UM_11
CAGATGTGTATAAGAGACAGCCACAGAGCCTTTCAGAGCCTTAGCGCTCGGTCCTCAGGAATCCAACTTGGCGCCGAAGCTTTCGGCTTTCTTGGCCAGGTCGTCGAGGCCGCCGATCAGGAAGAAGGCCTGCTCGGGGATGTGGTCGAAGTCGCCCTTGGACAGGCGGTCGAACGCCTCGATGGTCTCCTTCAGCGGAACCGTGGAACCCGGTTGGCCGGTGAACTGCTCGGCCGCCATCATGTTCTGCGACAGGAACCGCTCGATGCGCCGCGCGCGCTGCACCAGCTGCTTGTCCTCTTCGGACAGCTCGTCGATACCGAGGATGGCGATGATGTCCTGGAGGTCCTTGTACCGCTGCAGGATTCGGATGACTTCCTGCGCGACGCGGTAGTGCTCGTCGCCGACGACACTCGGGTCGAGGATGGTCGAGCTCGACGCCAGCGGGTCCACCGCGGGGAAGATGCCCTTGGAGAACACCGAACGCGACAGCTCGGTGGTCGCGTCCAGGTGGGCGAACGTCGTCGCGGGCGCGGGGTCGGTGTAGTCGTCGGCCGGCACGTAGACCGCCTGCATGGACGTGATCGACCGGCCCCGCGTCGAGGTGATGCGCTCCTGCAGCTCACCCATCTCGTCGGCCAGCGTGGGCTGGTAACCCACCGCCGACGGCATCCGGCCGAGCAGCGTGGAGACCTCGGATCCGGCCTGCGTGAAACGGAAGATGTTGTCGATGAACAGCAGCACGTCCTGGCCGGCCTCGTCGCGGAACCACTCGGCCATCGTCAGCGCCGACAGCGCCACCCGCATACGGGTGCCGGGCGGCTCGTCCATCTGACCGAACACCAGCGCGGTGTCCTTGAGCACGTCGGCCTCTTTGAGCTCGACCCAGAGGTCGTTGCCCTCGCGGGTGCGCTCGCCCACGCCGGCGAAAACCGAAGTACCACCGAAGTTTCGGGCGATACGGTTGATCATCTCCTGGATCAGCACCGTTTTGCCCACGCCGGCACCGCCGAACAGCGCGATCTTGCCGCCTCGCACGTACGGGGTGAGCAGGTCGACCACCTTCAGCCCGGTCTCGAGCATCTCGGTGCGGGGCTCGAGCTCCTCGAAGGCCGGCGGCTTGCGGTGGATCGACCAGTGCTCGAAGTCCTCGCCGTACCCGGGCTTGTCCAGGCAGTCGCCCAGCGCGTTGAAGACGTGGCCCTTGACCTCCTGGCCGACCGGCACCGAGATCGACTTGCCGGAGTCGGTGACCTCGACCCCGCGCACCAGACCGTCGGTGGGCTGCAACGAAATCGTGCGGACCAGGTTGTCGCCGAGGTGCTGTGCGACCTCGAGCGTGAGGGTCTTCTTGAGTTCCTCGAACGTGATCTCGGCGTTGAGCGCGTTGAACAGTTCCGGCACGGATCCGCGCGGGAACTCGACGTCAACCACCGGACCGGTGATCCGCACCACGCGGCCGCTGGTCTCGGATTTGGTGGACTTGTCGGTCTTCTCTGCGGTTCCAGAAGTAGCAGCCATATTCTTCTTCTCTTCCTCGTGTGCTACTGAGCGTCGGCGAGCGCGTTTGCGCCGCCGACGATTTCGCTGATCTCTTGGGTGATCTGAGCCTGCCGCTCGCGGTTCGCCATCAGCGTCAGCTCCTTGATCAGGTCGTCCGCGTTGTCGGTCGCCGACTTCATCGCTCGTTGGCGCGACGCCAGCTCGGATGCCGCCGATTCGAGCAGTGCGGCGTAGACGCGGGTGGTCACGTACCGCGGCAAGAGCGACTCGAAAAGCGTTGTCGCGTCCGGCTCGAACGAGTACAGCGTGTGGAGTTCGTCGGTGTCCTCGACGTACTCCACGACCAGCGGAGCGATGCGGTGGGCCGCCGCGGCCTGAGACATCATCGACTTGAACTCCGAGTAGACGATGTGCAGTTCGTCGACCCCCTGGTCGTCCGATGACTCGTCGTCGCCGGCGCCCTTCATGAACGTCTCGACCAGGGTCTCGGCGATCTCCGCGGCGTTCTCGTACTTGGGTTGCTCGGAGAACCCCGTCCACGACTCGGTGATGTCCCAGTTGCGGAACTTGAAGTAGTTCTGCGCCTTTCGGCCGACCGTGTACACGACCGGCGTCTTGCCTTCCTCCCTCAGCAGCGAGAACAGCTCTTCTGCCCGACGGAAGATGCTGGAGTTGTAGGCGCCGCACAGCCCCCGATCGGAGGACACCACCAGCACACCGGCCCGCCTGGGTTCCTCCCGTTCGACCAGCAACGGGTGATCCAGAGCGGCCTCGGACGACAGCGTGGTGAGCATGGAGGTGATCTGAAAGGCATAGGGCCGAGCCGATTCCAGCCGGGCCTGCGCCTTACCGATGCGCGACGTCGCGATCATCTCCTGTGCCTTGGTGATCTTCTTGATCGACCCTGCGGAGCGAATCCGGCCGCGTAATTCGCGAAGTGTGGCAGCCATTGTTAGCTACTTCTTGTCCTTGCCGTTCTTGGCTTCCTTCTTGTCCTTCGGCTTTTCCTTCTTGACCTGCACCGACTCCTTTTCGAGGTCTTCTTCATCCAGGGGCTCGACGTGCTCGTCGGGCACCACCGAGCCGCCGCCGGTGGCCGCGAAGCCCTTCTTGAAGTTCTTGATGATCTCGGTCAGCTGGTTCTCACCCTCTTCCGAGAGCTTGCCGCTGTCGCGGACGCCGGACAGGAAGCTCTCCTCCGAAGCCCGCATGTGGTCCAGCAGTTCGGTTTCGAAGCGCCGGACATCCTCGACGGGCACGGAGTCCAGGTGACCGCCGGTGCCCAGGAAGATCGAAACCACCTGCTCCTCAACGGGCATGGGCTGGTACTGCGGTTGCTTGAGCAGTTCGACCAGCCGCTCGCCGCGCTCCAGCTGCGCCTTCGACGTCGCATCCAGGTCCGAGGCGAACGCCGCGAACGACTCCAACTCGCGGTACTGCGAGAGGTCCAGACGCAGCGAGCCGGCCACCTCTTTCATGGCCTTGATCTGCGCCGCGCCACCCACGCGGGAGACCGACACACCGACGTTGATGGCCGGCCGCACACCCTGGTTGAACAGGTCGGACTCCAGGAAGCACTGGCCGTCGGTGATCGAGATGACGTTGGTGGGAATGTAGGCCGAGATGTCGTTGGCCTTCGTCTCGATGATCGGCAGGCCGGTCAGCGAGCCACCCCCGAGGTCGTCGGAGAGCTTCGCGCAGCGCTCCAGCAGCCGCGAGTGCAGGTAGAACACGTCACCGGGGTAGGCCTCGCGGCCCGGCGGGCGACGCAGCAGCAGCGAGATCGCGCGGTACGCCTCGGCCTGCTTGCTCAGGTCGTCGAACACGATCAGCACGTGCTTGCCGTCGTACATCCAGTGCTGGGCGATCGCCGAACCGGTGTACGGCGCAAGCCATTTGAAGCCGGCCGAGTCGGAGGCCGGGGCCGCGACGATGGTGGTGTAGTCCATCGCGCCGCCCTCTTCGAGCGCCCGGCGGACCGAGGCGATCGTGGTGCCCTTCTGGCCGATGGCCACGTACACGCAGCGGACCTGCTTCTTCTCGTCGCCGCTCTCCCAGTTCCCACGCTGGTTGAGGATGGTGTCGACGCAGACCGCGGTCTTGCCGGTCTTGCGGTCGCCGATGATCAGCTGCCGCTGGCCGCGACCGATCGGCGTCATCGCGTCGATGGCCTTGATGCCGGTCTGCAGCGGCTCGCTCACACTTTGCCGCTGCACCACGGACGGCGCCTGGATCTCGAGCGCGCGCCGGATGTCGGTGTCGATGTCGCCCCGGCCGTCGATGGGCTGGCCGAGCGGGTTGACGACGCGACCCAGGAAGGCATCGCCGACGGGCACGGACAGAACCTCGCCGGTCCGCTTGACCTGTTGGCCCTCTTCGATTTTCTCGAAGTCACCCAGGATCACCGCGCCGACGCTGTGCTCGTCGAGGTTCAGCGCGACACCGAGGACCCCACCCGGGAACTCGAGCAGTTCCTGCGTCATGACGGAGGGCAGGCCTTCGACGTGCGCGATGCCGTCCCCGGCCTCGACGACGGTACCGACCTCCTCCCGGGAGGTGTCGGAGGTGAAAGAGCCTACGTACTCCTCGATGGCGCTCTGGATGTCATCAGCGGAGATTGTCAACTCGGCCATGGCTTTTCGTCTTCCTACTTGATCTTGGTATCGCGTGTGGTTAGGGGGCGTGGTTGGTGTCAGTCGGGCAATTGGGCCTGGGCAGCGGCGAGGCGCGAAGCGAGTGTCCCGTCAATCACTTCGTCCGCCACGGAGATGAGCAGGCCGCCCAGCAGCTCCTCGGAGGTCTGCAGCTGCACCGTCACCGGGTGACCGTAGATGCGGCCGAGCACGTCGGTGAGGCGCGACCGCTGGGCGTCGCTGAGGTCGGCCGCCGCGCTGACCTGCGCGACGATCTCGCCGCGGCGTGCCACCGCGACCTTCGCCAAGAACTGGATGGCCTCCTCGGCCGACTCGCCCCTGAGCAGCTGCACGGTCTGGGTCAGCAGCGCCACGACGATCGGCTCGACCCGGCCGCTGGCGCTGTCGAGTACCTTGCGCAGCAGGTTGATTCGGCCTTCCACCGGCACGCCGTAGTCACCCAACAGGATGGCGAGTCGCGGCTGCGCGTCCAGGATGCGGGCGAACCGGAACAGCTGGTCTTCGACGTCGTCGACCTTGTTCTCCCGCTCGGCGACTTCGAGCAACGCCTGCCGCGAGATGTGCTCGATCGCGTCGCCCAGATCGGAGTTGGCCGACCAACGTTCCGACACGGCCAGCCGCAGGACGTCGAGCGTGGCGTCGGAGACCTTCCCCGAGACCAGCCGCTCGATCAATCGGACGCGGGGGCCCGCGTCCTCGGCCGGCACGGTCAAGTACCGGGTGACGACGATCTCCCGGTCCAGCATCTCGGCGACCGAAACGAGCTCGGCCGACAGGTTGGAAAGGGCTTTGTTGTCAAGGTCTTTGGCTATGTCGCTGAACCGCTCGGACAGACCGGCCACCGCCACTCGACTGGCGGAGCGCATCTTGGCCAACAGCGGATACTGGACCTCGGCGGGCGCCGGGGCCATCGCTTCGAGCTCGTCCAGGAACCGATCGACGGTGCCGGACTGCTGCTCCGGGTCGGCGACGTAGTTGCGCACCAACTCGCCCGCCTGGCGCACCGCCTCGTGACCGAGTTCCAGGCGCAGCTGGCGGCTCAACTGCGTGCGCAGGAGGTCGACCTGGCGGCCGCCCTGTGCGGTGATGCGTTCGGACTCCGACTCGGCCTGGGCGCGGAACTGCTCGGCGATGCGGCCGGCGTCGGTCTTCGCCTCCTCCACCAGCCGTTCGGCTTCGGTCTTGGCGGATTCCACGGCATTGCTGTGGGCCGTTTCCGACTCTTTCAACCGATCCGCCGCTGCCGCAGAGTCTTTCAGCTGCTGGCGCACGGCCTCTTGACGAGCGGCCATCAGACGACGCACCGGCGGCACGACGTACCGCCAGACCAGCAGCACGATGGCCGCGAATCCGATCAACTGCCCGATGAAAGTCGACATGCGCGATTACCGTCCAGATTTCCCGGTTGCCGACGTGGCCGCGGTGACCGGGGCGACCTCGACGCCGAGGATCCGGCTGGCCAGCGTCGCCGACATGCCCGCCACGTTGGCGCGCAGATCCAGTTCCACGGCGTCTCTCTCCCGCTTCAATTGCTCGGATGCCATTTGCAACGTCGACATCACCTGCTGCTCGGCACGGGAACGCGCGTCTTCGACCACCTTACGACCTTCGGCGCGGGCGTTGTCGCGCAGCGACGACGCCTGAACCCGCCCCTCCGTCAGGGCTTCCTCATAGTCGGCCTTGGCGGCGTCGAATTGCTCGGTCGCCTTCTTGTTGTCGGCGGCCGTCTTGGCAACCATGTTGTCGCGTTCGCGCAACACCCGCATGACCGGCGGCACCACGAAGGTGCCGATGACGGCCAGCACGATCAGGAAGATGGCCAGCACGAAGAAGAACGTGCCGTTTGGAACGAGGAAGTTGTTGCCTCCCTCGGCCACCACCCGGCCGGATGCCAGAACGCTCAGGCTCGCGTCACCCATCACAGCGAATTAGGAGCCGACGGGTGTGGCGAACACGAACAGCGCCATGAAGGCCAGGTTGATGAAGTAGGCGGCCTCGACCAGACCGACGGTGATGAAGAACGGCGTAAACAGCCGGCCTTGCGCCTCGGGCTGGCGGGCGATGCCGGAAACCAGCGCGTTACCGGCGATACCGTCACCGATACCGGCGCCGATCGCGCCACCGCCCATGATGAGTCCACCGCCGATGAGAGCCGCGGCAGCGACTTGGGGGTCCATGGCCATTCTTATCCTCCTTGATATCTGGTAGCGGTCTACCAGGCCTCTGTAATGGTGTGTGGGACAAAGCGATTGATGGCGGCCTCAGTCATGGTGTTCCTCGATCTCCATGGCTTGGCTGAAGTACAGGATGGTCAAGATCGAGAAGATGAACGCCTGGATCGCCCCGACGAACAGGTCGAAGGCCTTCCAGATGGCGTTGGGCGCCCACATGATGTACGGCGGGAAGAGCGCGATCAGCGCGACCAGGATGCCGCCGGCGAAGATGTTGCCGAAAAGTCGGAGCGACAACGAGATCGGCTTGGCGAGCTCCTCGACCAGGTTGATCGGCGCCAGGAACGCGACGTGACCCTTGAGCACGGCGAGCGGGTGGCCGACGATGCCGCGGCGCCAGATGCCCGCCACGTGATAGCAGACGAACACGAAGAGGGCCAGCGCCAGCACGTAATTGATGTCCGCCGCCGCCGACTTCAGCAGCTCCGTGGTGTGCCCGGACTTGTCGGTGTATTGCAGCGGCAGCACCGACAGCCAGTTGGAGATCAGGATGAACACGAAAATGGTGACCGCAAGCGGCAATACGAACGGCGCGATCCGCATCCCGACAGCGCTCTCGATCTGGTCGCGCATCTGGACCGTGATGGCCTCCCAGAACAGCTGAACGCCGTTGGGGACCCCGGTGGAGGTGATTTTCGCCCGCAGGAAGAACGCCAGCGCCAGCACGATCACGGCGGCGATGGCGGTCGACAGGATCGTGTCGGTGTTAACCGTCAGCCCAAGCCATTTGGCCTGGTTGTGCTCCCCCACCTCGATGGCGGCGGCCAGGAACGTCGTCTCAGTCATCGGTGCCGCTTCTTCCTTCCGTTCCTTCCGAGCCCGCGATCACGTCGCCACCGTCCGAGGGCTGGGCCTCCGCCCAGTCGCCGGCGCGCAGTTTCTTCCACACCGGAAGCGCCGTCGATGCCACCAACAAGACCTGGAAGAGCGCCAGTCCGAACACGACGCCCAGGCCGGCCGGCCGGAACACGTAGGCGATGATCAGCCCGATGACCGTGATGATGGCGAGCCGGGTGGCCGAGTTCAGCGCCATCGTGCTTTTCAGCGGATGCTCTTTCGCGGTGATCGACGCGACCGAGCGACGCACCAGAAGGGCGTTGAGCAAACCGAGCAGCAGCCCGACGCCGAAGAAGACCCCGACCATCAGGTGACCGGCCAGGCCGGCGGCCAGCACGGCGATCGCGGTGACGGCGAGGCTGAGCACGAACAAGCGGACCGGGCGGAACGCAACAGAGGGAAACACCAACGGCGCATCCTGCGCTGGTGTCGTCACTGCAGCACCTCAATCCCAAGTTGTGGAGCGGGAGTCCCCCGACCGACCGATCGGTGGCCCGCCGAGCGTATCGCACGTCACAGTTGATTCACCCAACGGGTATCTCCCGACGCGAGTCCCCAGCCGACCCGACCGGATGTGCGTCCGGTGGACCGGTTATTTGTGCGGCTTTTTGGGCTTCTACCTGCACCGTACCATACGAGAACCGCCCACTACTACTAGCTGTCGTAGTCCTCGTCGTCGTACTCGCCACCCCGCCGCATGAGCGGGATCGCGGTCGCGATCCCGGCGACGACGATGGCGCCCAGCATCACGGCGGCGGTGTCGCGCGGATTGAAGAAGATCGTGCTGGCCGCGCCGAACGCGACGATGCCGACCCATAGATAGATCAGCAACACCACCCGGCGGTGGGAATGACCGATCTGCAGCAGCCGGTGGTGCAGGTGCATCTTGTCGGGGCTGAACGCGCTGCGGCCCGCGCGGGTGCGGCGCACGATCGCCAGCAGCAAATCGAGCATCGGCACGAACATGACCGCGACCACCAGCAGGAACGGCGACAGCAGGGCGAACACGTCGCGGGCCCCGTAGGCGTTTTGCGAGACGGGGCCGGCGGCGGTGGTGGAAGCCGCGGCCAGCATCAGCCCGATCAGCATCGAGCCGGAATCGCCCATGAAGATCTTGGCCCGGTGGAAGTTGTGCGGCAGGAAGCCCAGGCAGGCCCCCGCGAGCACCACGGAGATCACGGCGGGCGGATAGAACAGGGCGTCGCCGCCGTGGTCGCGCAGCAGGCCGACCGAGAACATGCAGATGGCCAGCGCGGTGATCAGGCCGAGCCCGGCGGCCAGCCCGTCGAGCCCGTCGACGAAGTTCATCGCGTTGACGATGGAAACCGTGAGCGCGAGCGTGAGCAGGATCGATGAGGCCTGGTCCAGCACGATGGTGCCGACGCCACCGATCGGGATGTAGAGGACGCTCCACGCGACGCCCATGGTGACCAGCACGCTGGCCGCGGTGATCTGGCCGGCGAACTTCGTCAGGGCGTCCAGCCCCCAGCGGTCGTCGATGAGGCCGATGCCCATGATCACCGCGCCGGCCACCAGCACCGCGGGCATGCCGGTCGAGTAGACGAACCCGCGCGTGAGGGCGGGAAGCTGGGACGCCAGGAAGACGGCCGAGACGACGCCGAGAAACATCGCCAGCCCGCCCATCCGCGGGGTCGGTGTCACGTGGACGTCGCGTTCCCGGGGGTAGGCCACAGCGCCCAGCCGGGTGGCGAGCACCCGCACCGGTCCGGTCGCGAAGTAGGTGATGATCGCCGCGGTCAGTCCCACCAGCGCCAGCTCGCGCAGCGGGACGCCGGCGCCGCGATCGGCCAGGGCGAGCAAACCGCTGGCCAGGTTGGCTGGACCGCCGATCGGGTCGCTGGACACGTCGAGACCGTACTGCACCAACCTGGCAACCACCGCTCCGGTCAGGGTTGGGCGGTCAGGCTTTCGGCGTCCACGCCGAGAACTTCCGCGATGCGTTCGGCGCTTACCGGGCCGGGCCGCAGGATGCGCGGGGCGGGGCCGGTCAGGTCGACGATGGTGGAGGCGGCCTGCTGCTCTGCCGTGCCCGCGTCGAGATACACGTCGACGAGATCGCCGAGTTGGTCACGGGCCTGCGCGGCATCGACCGCGGGCGGGCGGCCGGAGACGTTCGCGCTCGACACCGCCATGGGCCCCACCTCGCGCAGCAGCTCGATGGCCACCGGGTGCAGCGGCATCCGCAGCATCACGGTGCCGCGGGCGTCACCGAGGTCCCACTGCAGCGACGGCGCCTGAGTCACCACCAGGCTCAGCGCGCCCGGCCAGAAGGCGCGGATCAGGTCGCGGGCCCCGCCCGGCATGGTGTAGACGAGGCCCTCGATGGTGTGCCAGGAGCCGACCAGCACGCCGACGGGCATGTCCCGGCCCCGGCCCTTCGCCGATAGCAGGGCGCCGACCGCGGCGCTGTTGAAGGCGTCGGCCCCGATGCCGTAGACGGTGTCGGTCGGCATGACGACCAACCGGCCGCCCTTGAGCGCCCCTGCCGCCGAGGCGATCCCGCGCGACCGCTGGTCGGGGTCGGCGCAATCGAAGATTTCAGTCATCGGCCCCACCCCTTCGAGCCGTCACGAATCGCGGCCGGCCGGCCAGGTCTTTGTGCGCCCGGACGTCTTCGAAAAGCCCCGTGCCGGCGACCATTTCGACGGTCCGCGCGGACGTGGTGTCGTCGTGCTCGACGACGAAGATGCCACCCGGGCGCAGCCAGCGGCCGGCCAGGCCGACGACGGGGCCGATCACCGCCATCCCGTCGGGACCGCCGAACACCGCGTGGCGCGGATCATGTTCGGCGACTTCGGGTTCCACGGCGGTGGAGTCGGGCACATAGGGCGGGTTGGCCACCACCAGGTCGACACCGCCGTCCAGTTCGGGCAGCAGGCCGGGCGCGGTGACGTCGGCGTGGACGAGTTCGACCGCGGTGCCCGCCGCGTTGCGCCGCGCGTAGCGCAGGGCCGCCTCGGAGTCGTCGACGCCGATGACGCGGGCGGCCGGGCGGTGATCCGCCAACGCCACCGCCAACGCCCCGGAACCGGTGCACAGGTCGACGATCACGGGCCGCGCGGGCAGGCGTTGTTCGGTGACCCACGCGAACAGGGCTTCCGTTTCCGGGCGCGGGATGAAGACGCCGGGGCCGACGTGCAGCGTCAACGGTCCGAACGCGGCGCCGCCGGTGAGGTGCTGCAACGGCACCCGTCGGGACCGCGCGGCGACGACGTCGCGGTAACGGTCGAGGAAGTCGTCGCCGGGCGACTCGAGCAGGGCCAGCCGGCCGCGCTCGGTGCCGGCCAGGTGGGCCGCCAGTTCCTCGGCATCCCAACGCGCGGAGTCGATCCCGGCCTCGGCGAGCGTCGCCGCAGCGGAGTCGATCGCGCGCCGCAGGGGGGTCATGCCTGTTGCAGCCGGGATTGTTTATCCGCGGCGCCCAACGCGTCGAACATCGCGTCGAGGTCGCCGTCGAGCACCTGGTCGAGATTGTGCGCCTTGTAACCGATCCGGTGGTCGGTGATCCGGTTCTCGGGGAAGTTGTAGGTGCGGATGCGTTCGCTGCGGTCCACGGTCCGGATCTGGCTGGCCCGATCGGCCGAGGCGTCGGCCAGCGCCTGTTCCTCGGCCAGCGCCTGCAGGCGGGCGGCCAGCACCTGCAGCGCGCGCGTCTTGTTCTGCAGCTGCGAGCGCTCGTTCTGGCAGGTGACCACGATCCCGGTGGGCAGGTGCGTGATTCGCACCGCCGAGTCGGTGGTGTTCACGCCTTGCCCGCCCTTGCCCGAGGAGCGGTACACGTCGATGCGCAGATCCGATTCGTCGATCTGCACCTCGCCCACCTCCTCGGGTTCGGGATAGACGAGCACCCCCGCCGCCGAAGTATGAACGCGCCCTTGGGATTCCGTCACGGGGACACGCTGCACCCGGTGCACGCCGCCCTCGAATTTCATGCGGGACCACACCCCGTCGGCGGAGTCGCCCTTGCTGGCGATGCTCAGCGTCGCGTCCTTGTAGCCGCCGAGGTCGGACGTCGTCTCGTCCAGCACGGTGACGTTCCAGCCGTGCCGCTCGGCGTAGCGGATGTACATCCTGGCCAGATCGGCGGCGAACAACGCCGATTCCTCGCCGCCCTCACCGGATTTGACTTCGAGCACGATGTCGTCGGCGTCATGCGGGTCGCGGGGCGCCAGCATGTCGGTCAATTGGGTGTCCAGTTCGGCGACCCGCTCCTGCAGCTCGGTCACCTCGTCGGCGAAGGATTCGTCGTCGACGGCCAGCTCCCGGGCGGTCTCCAGGTCGTCGCGCGCCGACTCCAGCTTGCGGTAGGTGGCGACGATCGGGGCCAGCCGGGCGAACCGGCGGCCGGCCTTGCGCGCCTCGCCGGGATTGCTATGCAGGTCGGGATCCGCCAGCCGCCGCTCGAGCTCGGCGTGTTCGGCCAGCAGCACGTCAATCGTCTGCACCGGCTGCGTCATGTGTCACCTCCTGCCCGGTTCCGCGCCTGGATGCCGCAAACGCAAACCGACGCCCGGCCTGTGCTCTTGCACAGTTCGGGCGTCGGCAACGCAGCTACTTGTCGGTGTTGTCGGCACCTTTGCGCTTGCCGTAGCGCTTCTCGAAGCGGGCCACGCGGCCACCGCTGTCGAGGATCTTCTGCTTACCGGTGTAGAACGGGTGGCACTGCGAGCACACCTCGACGACGATGTTGCCGCCGGGCTTGGTGCTGCGGGTGGTAAAGGTGTTCCCGCACCCGCAGTGCACGGTGGTCTCCCCGTAAGCGGGATGAATGTCAGATTTCATGCTGTCCTCTTCGATCTTGTCGGGCGTCGATTATGCCAGGTCAACCGCTGTTCTCCCAAACAACGGGGTGCCCGTCCACATTCCCGGCGCATCCGTTGCCTCGGTACCGACCCGACTAGTCGTTGTCCATCGATCCCGGCGTGGTCTTGGACACCTGCACCAGGAACTCGTAGTTGGTCTTGGTCTTGCGCAGCTGCGACATCAGCAGGTCGATCGCCTGGTGGGAGTCCAGCCCCGACAGCACGCGGCGCAGCTTGTGCACGATGCCGAACTCGTCGGGCGACAGCAGCAGCTCGTCCTTGCGGGTACCGGACGGGTTGACGTCCACCGCCGGGAAGACCCGACGCTCGGCGATCTTGCGGTCCAGCTTGAGCTCGGCGTTACCGGTGCCCTTGAACTCCTCGAAGATGACCGTGTCACCGGTGGACCCGGTCTCGACCATCGCGGTGGCGATGATCGTCAGCGACCCGCCTTCCTCGATGTTTCGCGCGGCACCCAGGAAACGCTTCGGCGGGTACAGCGCGGTGGAGTCAACACCACCGGACAGGATCCGGCCGGACGCGGGCGACGCATTGTTGTAGGCGCGCCCCAGGCGGGTGATCGAGTCGAGCAGCACCACGACGTCCTTGCCCTGCTCCACGAGCCGCTTCGCGCGCTCGATCGCCAGCTCGGCGGCTTGGGTGTGGTCCGACGGCGGCCGGTCGAAGGTGGAGGCGATGACCTCGCCCTTGACCGAGCGCTGCATGTCGGTGACCTCCTCGGGCCGCTCGTCGACGAGCACGACCATGAGGTGGCATTCGGGGTTGTTCTTGGTGATCGCGTTCGCGATGTCCTGCATGATCGTCGTCTTGCCGGCCTTGGGCGGCGACACGATCAGCGCGCGCTGGCCCTTGCCGATCGGCATGATCAGGTCGATGACCCGCGTGGTCAGCCGGTCGGGCGTGGTTTCCAGGCGCAGCCGCTGGTTGGGGTAGAGCGGCGTCAGCTTGGTGAAGTCGGGCCGCTTCTTGGCGTCCTCGACCGGGCCGCCGTTGACGCTGTCCAGCCGCACAAGGGGGTTGAACTTCTGCCGCTGGTTGGGCTGCTCCCCCTCCTTGGGCACGCGAACCGCGCCGGTCACCGCGTCACCGCGGCGCAGACCGTTCTTGCGCACCATGTTCATCGACACGTAGACGTCGTGGGGACCGGCCAGGTAGCCGGAGGTGCGGACGAACGCGTAATTGTCGAGAACGTCGAGGATGCCGGCGACCGGCTGCACGACGTCGTCCTCACGGAGTTCGGTGTCGCCGCCCTCGCCGGATCGCTCGCCGCGCCGCCTGCGATCGCGGTCACGGAAGCGACGGCCCCGGCGGCCCTGACGGCCCTCGCCGTCGTCGTCCTGCTGGTTCTGGTTCGAACCGCCGCGAGACTGCTGACCGCCCGAGCCTTGCTGATCACCGCCTTGGTCGCCGCCGTCCTGGCCGCGCGCGCCGCTCTGGTTGTCTTTCTTGCCGCCCTGGCGGGTGTCGTCCTCGCCGGTGGCGTTGCCCTCGCGGTTGCGTGGGCGCTCGCCGTCCGCCTCGTCGGCGCGGGCCGATCCCGGCTCGCGGGAGGCGCTGCGCCGCTCACGGCGGGGCGCCTCGGTCGACGAACCGTTCTGGTTCTCCTCCTCGGCGGCCGGTGCGTCGGCGGCGGCCTCCGGCTTGGCGCCGTCCTCGGCCGGGGCGGAAGTCCCGTTGGACTGTCCCCTGATTTCCTTGATGGCGGCGATGAGTTCGTTCTTGCGCATGCCCGACGTCCCCTTGACGCCGACCTCGTTAGCCAGCGCGCGCAATTCGGGAAGCACCATGGTGGACAGTGAGCCAACCGGTGCATCGGTTTTGACGTCGGATGTGTCTGGGGTCACAGCGTTCGGCGCCTCATTGCTGTCGGCGCTCGCGTCAGCCGTGAACAGGTCCGTATCGGTCACGGATTTCCTTTCTTCCCCCGTTGATCAGGTCATCCGGGGGGTCGTTGCATTCAGCGAAATTGCCGAGTGCGCCCAATCATCGACTCTGCAACGGTGATCGCCTTAATCGGCGGAGTAAGCGGCGAACCTCGTTCACGAGAAGAATTGGTGTGTCCTAGCGGCAAGGCAGTATGTATGCAGATGCAGATGCTGCGATTGCTGGACGGGTCCGAGGATAGCCCGCATCCTGCCTGGAAGCAAGCAAACCCTCCGGCCGCGCCGTGGATCAACCGGGGACTGTGACGCCCGGGCTCCAGCGAACTCCTTCGCCGGCGGTCATCCCAGTCAGGGCAAATCCGTTGGCGGCCCCGTACTCCAGCACCTCCGTGGGCAACTCCGGCTGCGTGCTCAGGGCAATCAGCGCCGGACCAGCCCCCGAAAGCGTCGCTGCGACGTTATGACGCCGCAACAGCCGCAAATATTCCGCGGACGCCGGCATCGCCGGGGCGCGCTGCGGCTGATGTAGGACATCCTCGGTGGCCGCCATGAGCAGATCCGGGCGTTCGGTCAGCGCGACCACCAGCAGGGCGGCGCGGCTGACGTTGAACCGGGCGTCCTCGTGGCTCACCTGGGCGGGCAACAGCACGCGGGTCTCGGCGGTCAACGAGCGCTCTTGGGGTATCGCGCAATACAGCCGGATGTCCGGGTGCAGCCGCAGCGTCACCGCCGAGTACCGGGGCCGCTCACCGGAGGCGTCGATCCACGACACCACCGCACCACCGAGCACGGCGGCCGCGGCGTTGTCGGGGTGACCCTCGAATTCTGACGACAGCTGGATCAGCTGCGAATCGCTGAGTGGTTTCGAATCCGTCTGTGCCACAAGACCGTTCGCTGCGGCCAGGCCGCCCACCACGGCCGCCGCCGACGAGCCGAGGCCGCGGGAGTGCGGGATGGCGTTGCGGCAGCGGACCACCAGGCCCGCGGCGCCCATACCCGCGGACCGCAGCCCGCATTCGACGGCGCGCACCACCAGGTGTTCCGGGCCGAGGGGCACCTGGTCGGCGCCCTCCCCCTCGACCAGCACCACCAGGCCGGAATCCGTTGTCTCCACGACGATCTCGTCGATGAGGCTCAACGCCAGCCCGACGCTGTCGAAACCGGGCCCCAGGTTGGCGCTGGACGCCGACACCACGGCGCTCGCCACCAGCCCGGCGGGCAGCATCTGGGCCGTCATATTCAGGCCAGGCCCAACTTCTCGACGACCAGCACCGGATCGACGGGCAGCGGCGACACCGTCGGCATGTCCCGCAACGCCGTATCCGGGTCCTTTAGGCCATTGCCGGTCACCGTGCAGACCACCGTCGACCCGCGCGCCACCCAGCCGTCGTCGACGGCCTTGAGCAGCCCCGCGATGCTGGCCGCCGACGCGGGCTCGACGAAGACGCCCTCGCTCTCGGCGACCAGGTGGTAGGCGGCCAGGATCTCCTCGTCCGTGGCGGCCAGAAAGCGCCCGTTGGACTGCTGCTGCGCGTTGACCGCGGCGGCCCACGAAGCGGGGGCACCGATGCGTATCGCGGTCGCGATCGTCTCGGGGTGGCTGACCGGGGCGCCGTGCACCAGCGGCGCGGCGCCGGCCGCCTGGGTGCCCAGCATGCGGGGCAGCTTGTCGGTGACGCCGTCGTGGTGGTATTCGGTGTAGCCCTTCCAGTACGCGGTGATGTTGCCCGCGTTGCCGACCGGAAGGGCGTGCACGTCGGGCGCGCTGCCCAGCGCGTCGACGATCTCGAACGCCGCCGTCTTCTGGCCCTCGATGCGCACCGGGTTGACCGAGTTGACCAACGCGATCGTCGGGAAGTCGGCAGCCATCTTCCGGGCGAGTTCCAGGCAGTCGTCGAAGTTGCCGTCGATCTGAATGATCTTGGCGCCGTGCATGACCGCCTGAGCCAGCTTGCCCATCGCGATCTTGCCCTGCGGGATCAGCACCGCGCAGGTGATGCCGGCGCGGGCGGCGTAGGCCGCCGCCGAGGCCGAGGTGTTGCCGGTCGACGCGCACAACACGGCCTGCTGGCCGCGGGCCAGCGCGTCGGTGACCGCCATGGTCATGCCGCGGTCCTTGAACGAGCCGGTCGGGTTGAGGCCCTCGACCTTGAGATGCACCGTGCAGCCGGTCTTTTCGGACAGGCGGGTCGCCGCGATCAGCGGGGTGCCGCCCTCGAGCAGGGTGACCGGGGTCCAGTCGTCGCCGATCGGCAGGCGGTCGCGGTATGCGGCGATCAGGCCGGGCCAGGGCTGGTGCACGGCGGTGCGCGGGACGCTCATCGGCCGGTCTCTTCGAGTCGCAGCACGCTGGTGACGCCCTGCACCACGTCCAGATCCGCCAGCGCATCGACGGTTTCGGACAGCGCGGCGTCGGTGGCGCTGTGGGTGACCACCACGACCCGGGCCCCCACCCGTCGCCCGCCTTCGTCGGACACGCCCTCCTGGCGGACCTCGGCGATGCTGACCTCACGCTTGGCGAATTCGGCCGCCACCGTCGACAAGACACCGGGCTTGTCGGCGACGTTCATGCTGACGTAGTAGCGGGTGGAGATGAAACCCATTGGGGCGATGGGAAGCTGTGCGTACTTGGATTCCTTCGGCCCGCGGCTGCCCAGCACCCGGTTGCGGGCGGCCATCACCAGGTCACCCGTGACCGCGGATGCGGTGGGCGCGCCGCCGGCGCCCTGGCCGTAGAACATCAGCCGGCCGGCGGCCTTGGCCTCGACCACGACCGCGTTGAACGCCCCGTTGACCGTCGCCAACGGATGCGACAGCGGCACCAGCGCCGGGTAGACGCGGGCCGAAACCCGTTCCTGCCCATCGTCGGTCGCGATCCGCTCGCAGATGGACAGCAGCTTGATGGTGCAACCCAGGGCGCGTGCCGAGGCGAAGTCGGCCGGCGTGATCTTGGTGATGCCCTCGCGGTAGACGTCGTCGGCGGTCACCCGGGTGTGGAAGGCGATCGACGCCAGGATCGCGGCCTTGGCCGCGGCGTCGTAGCCCTCGACGTCGGCGGTGGGATCGGCCTCGGCGTAGCCCAACGCGCTCGCCTCGGCCAGCGCGGTGTCGTAGTCGGCGCCGGTGCTGTCCATCGCGGACAGGATGTAGTTGGTGGTGCCGTTGACGATGCCGGCGACCCGCAGCACCGTGTCACCCGCCAGCGATTGCGTCAGTGGGCGGATCACCGGGATCGCACCGGCGACCGCGGCCTCGAAATACAGGTCGACATGCGCGTTTTCGGCGGCCTGCGCCAGCTCCCCGGTGGAGGTGGCCAGCAGCGCCTTGTTCGCGGTGACGACGGACTTGCCGTGTTCGAGCGCGCGCAGGATGGCCTTGCGCGCCGGCTCGACCGGCCCCATCAGCTCGACGACGATGTCGACGTCGTCGCGCGAGACGAGTTCCTCGATGTTGTCGGTGAGCAATTCGATCGGGACGCCGCGGTCGGCGGCGACGCGCCGCACCCCGACGCCGCGCAACGCCAGGGGTGCGCCCACCCGGGCCGCGAGGTCGTCGGCGCTGCCCTCGATGATCCGGACCACTTCGCTTCCGACGTTGCCGAACCCGAGTACCGCCACGCCCACGGGCTTTTCGTCACGGGGCACCGTTCACCTCACTTCCAGACTGAGTAGATCGTCGACCGTCTCGCGGCGCAGGATCAGGCGGGACCGTCCCGCCCGCACCGCCACCACCGCAGGACGGCAGACCATGTTGTAGCGGCTCGACAGCGAATAGCAGTACGCGCCGGTCGCGGCGACCCCGAGCAGGTCCCCGGGCCGCAGGTCGTCGGGCACCCATGCGTCGCGCACGACGATGTCGCCGGTCTCGCAGTGCTTTCCGACGATCCGGGCCAGCGTCGCCGGTGCGTCGCTGGTCCGCGAGACCAGCCGCGCGTCGTACTGCGCGTCGTAGAGCGCGGTGCGGATGTTGTCACTCATGCCGCCGTCGACGCTGACGTACCGGCGCTGGGCCGTGCTGCTCACGTCGACGTCCTTGACGGTGCCGACCTCGTAGAGCGTGATGGTGCCCGGCCCGGCGATGGCACGGCCGGGCTCGACCACCAGCCGCGGGGTGGGCAGGCCCACCGCCGCCGACTCATTGGCGACGATGGCCGTCAGCTTGGCCGCCAGCTCGGCAACCGGGGGCGGGTCGTCGGTGCCCAGGTAGGAAATGCCCAGGCCGCCACCGAGATCCACGGTCGAGATCTGGCCCGTCTTGTCGACGCCGAATTCGTCGACGATCTGGTGCAACAGGCCGATGACGCGGTGCGCGGCGACCTCGAAGCCGTCGACGTCGAAGATCTGCGAGCCGATGTGGCTGTGCAGCCCGACCAGGCGCAGGTGATCGGCGGCGAACACGCGGCGCACGGCGTCCATCGCCGCGCCGCTGGCCACCGACAGCCCGAACTTCTGGTCTTCGTGTGCGGTGGAGATGAATTCGTGGGTGTGGGCTTCCACCCCGACGGTGAGCCGCACGTAGACGTCCTGGACGACGCTAGCCTCCCCCGCGATGGCATCGAGGCGCTCGATTTCGGTCATCGAGTCCAAGACGACATGCCCGACACCGGCTTTGACCGCCGTCGTCAGCTCGGCGACGGATTTGTTGTTGCCGTGGAAGGTGATCCGCTCCGGCGGGAAGTCGGCGTGCAGCGCGACGGCGAGCTCGCCGCCGGTGGACACGTCGATGGAGAGGCCTTCCTCGTTGACCCAGCGGGCGATCTCGGTGCACAGGAAGGCCTTGGCGGCGTAGCACACGTTGTGCCCGCCGCCGAAGGCCGTCGCGAGTTCGCGGCAGCGGTAGCGGAAGTCGTCCTCGTCGATGACGAACAATGGGGTCCCGTATTCCTGGGCGAGCCGGGTGAGCGGGATCCCGGCGAGGCTTGCCGTCCCGGTGTCGTCACGAACGATGTTGAGCGGCCAAACATTTGGCGCAAGCCGCAACAGCTCGTCGGCGGACTGCGGCCGCGGCGGGCTATCGGGGTGCCGGGTCTCCTCGGCGTGCCGGGGACCGGCGGGGTGGACGTTCACATTCGCTCCGGGGCGGTGACGCCGAGGATCGTCAGGCCGTTGGCGATCACCTGGCGGGTGGCCGCACACAGCGCCAGGCGCGCGGTGTGCAGGTCGGTGGGCTGCTCGTCGCCCTGGGGCAGGACCCGGCACGAGTCGTAGAACCGGTGATAGTCGCCGGCGAGGTCTTCCAGGTAGCGGCACACCCGGTGCGGTTCCCGCAGGGACGCGGCCGTTTTCAGCACCCGGGGGAATTCCCCGAGGGAGCGCAGCAGCGTCCCCTCCTTGTCGTGGCTGAGTAGCTCGAGGTGTCCGGTGCCGGGAGCCAGGCCCAGTTCGGCGGCGTTGCGGGCCAGCGCCGAGAGCCGGGCGTGCGCGTATTGCACGTAGTAGACCGGGTTTTCATTCGACGCCGACGACCACAGCGCCAGGTCGATGTCGATGGGGGTGTCGACCGAGGAGCGAATCAGGCTGTAGCGCGCCGCGTCGACACCGATCGCCTCGACCAGGTCGTCGAGCGTGATCACGGTGCCGGCCCGCTTGCTCATCCGCACGGGCGCGCCGTCGCGGACCAGGTTGACCATCTGCCCGATCAGCACCTCGACGTGGGCCGGGTCGTCGCCGAACGCGGCGGCCACGGCCTTGAGCCGGGCGATGTAGCCGTGGTGGTCGGCCCCGAGCATGTAGATGCACAGGTCGAAGCCGCGCTGCCGCTTGTCCAGGTAGTAGGCGATGTCACCGGCGATGTAGGCCGGCTTGCCGTCGCTCTTGATCACGACGCGGTCCTTGTCGTCGCCAAAAGCGCTGGTGCGCAACCAGGTTGCGCCATCCTTCTCGTAGATGTTGCCGGTCTCGCGCAGCCGGGCGATGGCCTGGTCGACCCGACCGCTGGTGTGCATCGAGTCTTCGTGGGTGTAGACGTCGAAGTCGGTGCCGAACTCGTGCAACGACTCCTTGATGTGGGTGAACATCAGGTCGACGCCGATCTCGCGGAACGTTTCCCGCATGTCGGCGTCGGGCAGGCCCAGCGCGTCGGGCGCCTTGGCCAGCACCTGCGCGGCGATGTCGTTGATGTAGGCGCCGGCGTAGCCGTCCTCGGGGGTCGGTTCGCCCTTGGCCGCGGCGATCAGCGAGCCGGCGAACCGGTCGATCTGGGCGCCGTGGTCGTTGAAGTAGTACTCGCGCTCGACGGCGGCGCCCTGGGTGCTCAGCAGCCGGCCCAGCGCGTCGCCGACGGCGGCCCAGCGGGTGCCGCCGATGTGGATCGGCCCGGTGGGGTTGGCCGAGACAAACTCCAGGTTGATCTTGTGGCCCGCCTGCGCGTCGGAGTGGCCGAAGGTGTCGCCGGCGTCGAGGACGTTGTTGACGATCACCGCCTGCGCCTGCGCCTCGAGGCGCAGGTTGATGAAGCCGGGCCCGGCGACCTCCGCCGAGGCGATGCCGTCGGCCCGCACCAGCGCCTCGGCCAGCCAGCCCGCCAGTTCGCGGGGGTTGGCGCCGACCTTCTTGCCCAGCTGCAGGGCCAGGTTGCTGGCGTAGTCGCCGTGCTCGGGGTTGCGGGGCCGCTCCACGGTGACCGTCGCCGGCAGGGCGGCGGCGTCCAGCCCGCGCTCGGCCAGCACCGCGGCGGCGGTGCTCCTGAGCAGCTCGGCGAGGTCAGCGGGGGTCACGAGCGTCCATCCTATTGGCTCGCGCTCCCCGGCCCGAATCCATTGCGGGCGGCAGCGCGAACCCACCCGGGCCTCGGCCCGTTCAGGGCCCGGCTACGCGGGGCGCTGGGCCGCTATCGGCTGGCGCGAGCAGCCTCGATTGGCACGATGGCCACCAGCCGATCACCGCGCACAACGTGGTAGGCGTCATACCGGTCAACGGTGGGATCGCAGTGTGGGGTGGCGAACTCCACGCGTTCCCCGAGGCCGACGGGTGAGCCGGCGGGCCGGGTGAGCGCACCATGCTCGTCGCCGAAAAACACGTACGTCGAGGCGCCGAACCGCCCGCCGGCCGGCCGCGGCATGGGGCCGTCCGTCGCGAAAGCCTTGAGCCCGGCGTCGACGGTGACGATCCCGTCGGCGTTGGCGCTCACCACCTGGCTCGATACCCACAAGCTGGTTTGGAAGGCTCCATCGGCGTCGGCCCCCAGCGCGTCGGAGTACTGGACGTCCATGAACACGTACGAGCCCGGCTGCACCTCGTTGAGGACACCCAAGTCCAGATCGGCCGCGACCGTTCCGGTGCCGCCGCCGGTGACGATGCCGACCGGGTAACCGGCGGCTCGGATCGCGTCGACCGCGCGCGAAAGCCGCTCCATGCCGACGCCGACGGCCTCACAACGCTTTTGGAAGCCGGCGATGTGCTGCCAATGACCGCCGTAGCCCTGGACGCCGGTCAACGCCAGCCCCTCGCATCGATGGACGTGCTCCGCCAACGCGACGGCTTGTTCCGGGCCGGAGACGCCGGTGCGGCCCAGCCCCACATCGACGTCGATGAGGACACTGACGCGCATGCCGCGGCGGCACGCTTCGACGCTCAGCGCGGTCACCGGATCGGGATGATCCACCACGCACGCGAATCCGGGGTCTATCGCCGCCACGTCGCACAGCCGCTTCGGCATGGCCGGATCGGCGACCGGCGAAGTCAGGAGAATGCCTCGGACGCCGGCCGCTGAAAGCACTTCGGCCTCACCGATTTTGGCGCAGCAGATTCCGACGGCCCCGGCTTCGATCTGCATTCTGGCGATCCAGGCGCATTTGTGCGTTTTGGCGTGCGGGCGCAGCCCGACCTTGTCACGCGTCCGCTCGGCCATTCGGCCGATGTTGGCGTCCAGCGCCGCCTCGTCCAGGATCAGCGCCGGCGTCGGCAGGCGGTAACGCGAGTTCGGCTCGCCAATCATGGCTTGCGCCAACTGGTCTGCCGGACGAATCGTCATCCGGGCGCCACGGAGGTCAGGTGCTCGAATCCCGCCTGCGAGACGATGTCCGGCAGGCGGCGGATCGCTCCGTTCTGCGCCCATTGGCCTTCGGGCACTTCGTGAATGACGCACGACGTGACGACCATCCTGTCGCCAGCGCCGGCCGCCGCTGCGGCGACCTCCTGAAGCTCGCCGGCGAATTGCGCCTTGCGGGCACCGTCGAGGACCCCGGCGCTGACCTGCCAATCGATGAAGACGCCGGAGACCGCGGCGTCCGCCGAGGCGCCGGCGGAGTAGAAGCCGCCGGGCGGGAGCTCGTGCAGCAGGACCAGGGCCCGCATGCGGTGCTGAGGTAGGTCGGGCACCGATTCGGCGCGGCACGCCGCCTCGGTGAGACCCGTTACCAGACGCTGCTTGCCGGTGTCGTCGAAGGCGCCGGACGTGAGGGTTACGTGCATCAACGGCATGACATCTACCTTTCGCGGTTTCGTGCTCTCGTAATCTCCCCCACCGGCGCCGCCCAAAGCCAGTGGCAAGACAGACAGCTTTCTTGCATAATTCGCCACATGATCGGTTTCGACGTCCTAGTGCTCGACGGCGCCAGCGCGAGCGCCGTCGGCGTGACGGTCGACGTGATCTCAGCGGCAAACCGGATCCTCGGCAGGTCCGCGTTCGATCTTCGGTTCGTCTCGCCGCACAGCAGCGTTGCCCTGCGGGGTGGCCTGGCCGCCGCCGCGGAACCCCTGGCGCACGCCGCGGCGCGAGAGATCGTGGTCGTACCCGGGTTGGGCGCCGCGCAGCCCGAGGAGATTGCCGACCGGCTCAGCCGCCCCGACGTCGACGTCACCGCCGAGTGGTTGGCCGATGGGAGCGCTTCAGGCGCAGAAATCGCGGCCTCGTGCACTGCCGTATTCGTCCTCGCCGCGGCGGGCCTCCTCGACCAGCGACGCTGCGTCACGACGTGGTGGCTAGGGGCCGATCTCGCCCGGGCCGCGCCGGCGGCCCGCGTCGTCATCGATGAAATGGTTGTTCGCGATGGGTCGATCTGGACGGCCGGAAGCGCGTTCGCACACATCGACCTGATGCTCGCGCTGATGCGCGAGCACGGCGGCGCGGCGCTTACCGACAAACTCGCGAACCGGCTTGTCGCCGATCAGCGCACGTCACAGGCGAGCTTTCTCATTCCCTCACACTTGGCGGCGCGCGACGAAACCGTCGCGAGCCTGGAGCGTTTCGTCCGGTCGCGGTTGGATGAACCACACACCCTCGACTCGCTGGCCCGGCAGTGCGGCCTCAGCACCCGGACGCTGGCGCGCCGGACGCGAAACGCCGTGGGACTCAGTCCGCTACAGCTGGTGCAGCGGGTTCGCCTCGAGCGCTCGCTGCATTTGTTGCGGACCACCCGCATGCCGCTTGAAGAGATTGCTGCCGCAGTGGGATTGGCGGATCCAGCGACGCTGCACCGGCTGGTGAAGAAGCACACAGGGCAATCGCCCGGCGCGCTGCGCCCGAGCGCCCAGGCGAGGGCCTCGTGATCGGCGCTTGAGCTGTGGCGGGGTCACGACGGTCGCGTCGATGCGTTACTCTGGCGGGGCATCACCGAAGTCGAAGCGCCCCCGTAGCTCAGGGGATAGAGCGTCTGCCTCCGGAGCAGAAGGCCGCAGGTTCGAATCCTGCCGGGGGCACTCAGGGCCTGTATGACCTCGGCTGATGCTTGACGTTTTGGCTTCGGGTGATGCCTGACGAGAGGCCGCTCTTTACGAGGGGGAACCCGACAGATGCAGTCTTGCGGCCGAGCCGAACGCACGATCACTGATTCCTTGAATCTGGATACGTCGACCCAATGATCGCCTAGCCTCTCAGGTGCGACTGTCGGGAGTCGATCCGCTCGTTAGATGTGGTAGCCAAGGGGGGCGATGTGTCGCGCCTGACATTGCGGGCTCCGGCGGCATTGATCTGGCCTCAAGTCGTGAGTCATTCGCTGACTGGACCAGTGCGGGAAAGCCGCTTTCCGAACGTCCGAACTCGGAGCCCTTCGTCCCATGCTTAGGGTCAAGGTTCAGCGCCCGCGCGGACTCCGGCGCTTGAAGTTGAGCACCTTCCGCGACCCAATTCCCAAAACCTTGGCAGATGTGACAAAACGAGCGGATGCCTATCAGCAGCTATTCAGCCCGCACCTTGATGTCCTGCGAGCGGCATACGGCGAATCTATCGACGAGCATTTGCGCCAGTTCTGCACAAACGAGCCTGCAACCATGCGCCGCACCACCAGGACTTTTTCGTGGATTTCCGGTGTCGTTTGCGCCATAGCAATTGTATGTTTATACGCCAGTTCGCAAATGCCTTTTTGGTGGAGAATGTCCGCGTATCCTAGCGGACCTCTCCACATGCCCGACGGGCAGTTTTGGCAAGCTGAACGGGGCATTATTAGCAGTGCCATTCTTCTGTTCGCAATAGTTTACAGCACTGACTGGACAATTCGCTTATCGCGTTACGAGCTCCGAAAAGTCTTTAAATTGGCACTCCATGAGCCACGAAGCAGACTGTTCGCGCCCTACATATACAAGCCTGAGAACGCATTTAGGCGACCCTTGGCAATGTTTGCAGTCGGAATAGCCGCATTTGCCGTTGAACTATCTACTCAAAGCAGTAATGTGTATTGGTCAACGTTGCTCAACGCCTTTGGAATAGTGTCGATATCGATGTCAGCAGTTGTGTTGGTACTTTTCGCGGGTATCGGGAACTCCCTATTTTGGCAGACAGCAATACCAGTCGACATCAATGCCTTCTACCGGGTATGTACCATCCTGTGGGCCCTACCGGGTCTGTCCAAGGATATCGAACTTCGCCGCTATATTATTGGCCAGTTGAGCTTACTCGCAAACGCTTTCGAGTCGTTCATCCCAAAAAGACTAGGCCTCATTGGGAATAATCCGTCGGAAGTGTCGGCAGAACAGTTTTATAGAATTGCGGCTAGCATCCGCGAACTACGCATGTGGGTTGCGTTTCCGCAGCCGGGCACCGAACAGTCGCTGGGTGAAAGAATAGCTTTCATGGGGGCCGCAATAGCATCCCATCATTATCACTACTTGATCCCGCCGGGCGAAACTCCGGTACCCTTGGCAATGCTCACGTGGCGGCAGCGGCTGGTAAAATTCCTGCGGCACGCCGCTTTTGGGGTAATACCCTTGGTTGGTCTCTTACTTGCCAAATTGGTTATATACATTTGTAACGAGAGCAAAGAACCCGGCGCAACGCCTTTCCAGCTCAGCCCTCAGATAGTGGGTGTTTGGACCGTTGTCAGCGTGGTCTGGATAGTCGTCAGTGTGGCAGCGAGCGACCCAGACTTCAAAGAGAAGATTGCTGCGACAAAAGACACCGTCAACTGGTTCACAGGCCGTAAGCCCGCGTGATGAACGGGATTCCTGCGCAGTCCGGCTCTGAGGCTAGGTCGCGCGGGAGTCTCGCCAGCTGCGCTATACCCGGGCAAGCTCGCAGCTAGCCTCAGCTATTGCGCTTAGTCGCAGGTTCGAATCCTGCCGGGGGCACTCATGTTCTTGCAGTTCAGACGGTGTTTCCATTATCCACGCTGCAACATTCACGCGCAAAAACCGGACTCAGATGGTGCATTTCAACCCGACGTGGGCGTCGTGGTACCCGAGCCGGCGATAGAACGCCCGAGCCCTTTCGCGAGCCTCGTCTGTGGTCACCTGCGCCAGCCGTGCCCCGTGTGCTCGGCCGTAGTTGTGTGCCCACTCGACGAGTGCAGTACCAATACCCTGGGCACGTTCGGCTTTGGCGACCCGTAGCCCCTCGATCTGCAGCCGGGTGGCGCCACCGCGGGAAAGGCCGGGAATGATCGTCAATTGCACGGTCGCGACGACCTTGTCGGAACCGTTCAGGACGACTCCGAGATAGTTGGATCGGTTGCGAACGACGATGTCGTAGGCCGCCTCGTAGCGTTCGAGTTCGGCGGCTTCGCGATCCTGACCGAACTCATCGTCGGAGAGCAGCTGGGCGATCACCCCCACGTGTTCGCGCGTCGCGCGCTGCACACGATATGTGCGCTCCGCTACCCGCAGCAGTCCGCGAACCGAGGACTGCGCCAGTGCCTGTAGGCGGGCTACCAACAGGTCCAGCCACCCCCCCACGTTTGTTCGTGCCTCCGCGGTATCCGGGTAGCGGCATCGCAGATGTAGCCCGGACTCGTCCTGGATGAACCAGAGCATGACGCCGTCGGTGTCAACGCTCGCGCTCACGTACTGGGCGTCGAGTCCGACCGAGTCGATGCGCACCGGAAGTCTGCTTTGGTCCAGCCAGGAAATCGCGAACATGCCTGGCGCGATGGGCATTCCACCCCACGGAGCCAGTACGTCGGCCAGTGGCCAGGAACCAAGCTGCACGGCTTCTTTGACGGCGGCGGCCGCGGCGTGCGGCTCGGCAACCGCCGATTCCAGGACCGAATTGGTGATGAACCAGCCCACCGAGTCGTGCCATTTGTCTTCAAATCGGCTGTGCACGGGGAAGACCGCGCGCAGCGGCGCCCCGGCCAACTCGCGGGTCACCGCAGTCATGGCGACCACAGCGAGTGCCAGCGTCGAGACACCGTCGTCGCGTGCCTGCGCGGCGAACGCGGCGCCGTCATCGACATCGAACACGTCACGCACTTCAACGCGTTCCGGATGCGGCCCGGACTCACCCAACGGCAGCGGAAACCGTGGCATCACCCCACCGCTGTCGCTGATGATCTGTGCCCATCGCGCGCGCACGCTCTCCGGTGCCGCGGGCAGGTCCAGCAGTGCTTGCGTGTGCACGACAAATGCCGGCGGCGGCGCCTGCGGCGGTGACGTAAGTCCGATCCGGGCGTCGGCGAGCATCGACAACAGGTCCCGGGCAATCACCAGCATCGACCACATGTCCACGTGGGCGTGGTCGGCAGCGATCACCACCGTCAATCCGGCGGCAGTCTCCAGCACACACAACCGATGTGAGGGCCGCTGATAGGGCGAGCACGTCGCATTGAGAACCACTCGCAGCGCGTCGTTGACCGCCTGGCCCGGAGCGATCTCATGCTCTACCCACTTGCCTGGGTGAACATCGATCTCATGCAGCTGCGGCTCGCCGTCCGCCCCGGGTGTGAATGCCGTTCGCAGGGTGCCGTGGCGGGCGATCACGGCCAGCCACGCGTCGGCCAACGATTGCCGGCTGACCCCCGCCGGCAACCGAATGGACAGAGCCATCCAGGAACCGGGTCGTGCGCCCGCACCGACGTGTATGCGCTGGTCGAAAGACACCGGGAGCTGCCTGCCGAGGTCAGACACCGACACGTCGTAGCCCCAGAGTCGCCCGAAGGGCAGCCGCAGGTGCGCCACGTTCGTCAGCCGCATGGCGGTACCCTAACGCCCCGGTTAGCCTGAATGCTCGGTCTGCGCGGTCGGCTCCGGGGCGAGCCGTCCGGTCGTGAGAAGAGTTGCGTGATGTCCACTTTCGTGGTTCCCGGAGCGGAGCTTGCGGTTGAACTGAGCGACGAAGGTGGTCATCCGGTAGTTCAACTGCACGGACTAACCTCCAGCCGCGCGCGCGACCGGGTGCTCAATCTCGACCTCGGCCGGGGCCTCAGCGGGACCCGACTGCTGCGGTATGACGCACGCGGCCACGGCAAGTCGACCGGGCGCAAGGTCCCGGAGGATTACCGATGGGAAAGCCTTGCCGAGGATCTTCTGCAGCTGCTCGACAAATGGTTTCCCGGCGAGCGGGTGCACGGGGTCGGCCCGTCGATGGGTGCCGGCACGCTGCTGCACGCGGCTGCCCGCGAGCCGGACCGCTTCGCCGGCCTCACGCTCATGGTGCCGGCCACGGCGTGGGAAACCCGGCCCGCGCAAGCGGCGATCTACCGGGCCGCGGCCGACTTCATCGAAACCGAGGGTGTCGGGGCATTCATCGCGTCGTCGCGTGGGGTGACTCCGCCGCCGGCCACGGTCGGCAGGCCCGAAACGGTTCCCGATGTGGCCGACGCGCTGCTGCCGTCACTGTTTCGGGGCGCGGCCCTCAGCGACCTGCCCGCGCGCGAAGCGGTCGCACGAATCGATGTGCCGACGACGATTCTGGCCTGGGTCGGCGACCCGGCGCATCCGATGTCGACAGCGGAATCGCTTGCCGCACTGATGCCGCGGTCAACGCTCACGGTGGCGCACATCCCGGCCGATGTCGAGACCTGGCCCCAGATCCTGAGCCAAGACGTCGCCCGCAGAGGCTGACGGGCGGGTTAGATCGTCAGCATGGGCGAACGTGTCACGTTCCAAGGTTCCACGGGCGCGATGCTGGCGGGCGTCATCGAGGTCCCGGACGGACCGGTGCGCGGCTGGGGCGTGTTCGCGCACGGCTTCACGCTGGGCAAGGATTCGCCCGCCGCGGCGCGGATTTGCAAGCAACTGGCCGCCGACGGCATCGGCATGCTGCGCTTCGACGCGCTGGGTCTCGGCGGATCGGAGGGCGACTGGGGCGACGGGTCGTTCACGGTCAAGGTCGACGACATCGCCCGGGCATGCGAATTCATGACGACCCGCGGGACGCCGGCCGACATCCTGATCGGGCACTCGTGGGGCGGCGCGGCGGTGCTCGCCGCGGCCCGACAGTCGCCCGGCGTGCGGTCGGTCGTCACCGTCGCCGCGCCCGTCGACCCGAGCCACGTCGAGAAGCATTACGACGCGGTCGTCGACCGGTGCCTGGCGGAGGGCAGTGCCGAGTGGATGGTCGGCGGGCGGACGCTGACACTCAAGCGAGCCTTCGTCGAGGACGTGCGCGCCGCCCACCTGCGCGACAAGATCAAGGGCCTGCGGCTTCCGCTGCTGATCCTGCACTCGCCCACCGACAACACGGTCGGCATCGCCAACGCCAGCGAGATCTTCCGCCTGGCGCGCCATCCGCGCAGCTTCGTCTCGCTCGAGGGGTCGGATCACTTCCTGACCGTTCGCGGGCAAGCCCGCCGGGCCGGGCGGATCATCGGCGCCTGGGCCGATGCCTACTTGGGCGACGCGGATTGACCCCAGATCGTCTGCGGGACAGCCGAATTCAGTTGCGCGCCAGGATGAACGCCTCGATGTGCCGATTGCCGGCCCGCACCTCGTACTTGCGCCAGCCCGGATACAGCTCGAGGCCCTTGGCCCAGATCTCGTCGCGCTCGTCCGGCGTGGCCAGCCGCGCGGTGGCGTGCCAGGTGTCGCGCCCGATCGACACCGTCGCCTCCGGATGGGCCTTCAGGTTGTGGTACCAGGCCGGATGCTTGGCGCCGCCGAAGTTGGAGGCGATGAGTGCCAGCCCATCCGGATGCGGGATGCCGTAGACGGCGACGGTGCGGGGCTCGCCGGATTTGGCGCCGGTGGTGGTGAGCATGACCACGGGGATGCCGGTCGCGACTCCAGCGAAGCTGCTCCTGCCCCGGGTGACCGTGGTGATCAGCCGGTCGAGGTGGTGCGCGGTGTGCCGCAGCAGCGCCACGCCCACCGGCGTCGACGCGAAGCGGCGCATCGTCCGGTGGAAGAGGTTGGCGTCGGCGAAAGACTGGCTGGACATGGTGTCATTGTGGACCGCTCGGGAAGCGCGCAGACCCTATTCGGCCGAGCTGAACAAAACGCGCCACACCCGCCCCACACGACACTAAGCTGCAGCTCGTGGGCAGGAACCTGTTAGCCGGCCGGAGCCGATGGCTGGCCATCGCGGCCTCGCTGGTGCTGTCGGCCGGCATGGTCTACGCCCAGGGCACCAAGCCGCGACCCTCCGCGCCCACCCCGCCGCCCGCGCCCGCCACCAGCGCGGCCGCCGGACCCGCCGACGCGGCCCCCAGCGCACCGGCCAACGCCCCGCACACCGCCACCCCCGAGGAAGTGCAGATGCTGACCGCAAACGCGCCGCCGGCGGCCGGCCAGCAGTTCCAGGTGGCGCTGCCCCACGGCGTCGGATCCGAGGACAGGCTGCAGGTCAAGACGATCTGGGCGGAGCGGGCCATCAGCGTGCTGTTCCCGCAGATCACCACCATCGGCGGATACCGGGAGGACGCGCTGCCGTGGCATCCCAACGGCCTGGCGATCGACGTGATGATCCCCAACCACAACAGCCCCGAGGGCATCGAGTTGGGCAACCAGATCGCCGGCTACGCGCTGGCCAACGCGAAGCGCTGGGGAATCAACCACGTGATCTGGCGGCAAAAGATCTACCCCGGCGTCGGCGGGGGCAGCTGGACCGCCGACCTCGGGTCGGAGACCCTCAACCACTACGACCACGTGCACATCGCCACCAATGGTGGCGGATACCCGACCGGGCACGAGGTCTACTACATCGCCTCGATGACGCCCGCGCCGCAGTGACTCAGCCGGTTCCGGCGGCTTAGTCGGCACTGAACGTGGGTTCGGCCTGACCGGCCGCCGCGCTGCTGCCGGACTTGCTGACGGCGTACCTGGCCCCTGATAGCGCGCCAAGAATTTGTTGAGAACCCGTTAAGCCCCCGTGCTGATTCTGTGATCAACGCACCAAGCGTCCACCAGAAAAATTCACCTCAGCACCAAGGAGACCCCGATGTTCTCTCGCCGTTTCACCGCCTCCGTCGTTGGCACCGCCGCCCTGGGCCTGGCCGCGCTCGGCCTCGCCGGCACCGCGGGCGCGAGCTCGGTCGACGACGCGTTCCTCGCCCAGCTGGCCTCGGACGGCATCACCCCGCCGAGCGCTTCGGTCGCCATCAAGGACGCGCACGCCGTCTGCAACGCCCTCGACGAGGGCCACTCGAGCAAGGAGGTCATCAGCGCGGTGGCCCAGGCGACCGGCCTGAGCACCAAGGGCTCCAAGACGTTCGCCGTCGACGCCGCCTCGGCCTACTGCCCGCAGTACGTCACCTCGGCCTGACCACCACCCTCACGGTGCGGGGACCCGGCGGGTCCCCGCACTGTCATGCCTGCCGCAGCAGGAACAGGCCGTAGGCGGCGACGGATTGCGCGTCGGCGATCACTCCCGAACGGATCAACTGCTCGACGTCCTCGCGGTCGAACCAGGCGCTGCGCAGGTCCTGTTCCTCGGGCTCGAGATCCGGCTCCCCCTCGGCGATTCCGGTGGCCAGAAACACCCATCCGCGCTGGCTCGTCATGCCCGGGGCGACATCGAGCCGGCCGAGCACCTCGAACGACGTCGCGCTCAGTCCCGTTTCCTCGCGCAGCTCACGCCGCGCCAGCTCGGACGGGTCGGTGTCCGCCAGGCCCGGCGCGGTGCCCTGCGGGAATTCCCACCGCCGCTCCCCGAGCGGATACCGGAACTGCTCGACCAGCCGGAAGCGCCGTCCGTCGAACGGCATCACCAACGCATAGTCCGGTTTGTCCACCACGCCATAGATGCCCGGGCTGCCGTCCTGGCGACGGATGTCGTCCTCCCGGAGCACCATCCATTGGCTCCGATAGATCTCGCGGGTCGCGATGCGTTCGATCACCAACCCAGTATCACTGGGCCGCCGTGAAGCGGTCGTAGGTGCGGCGCAGGGCGCCACGGTCGGCCGAATGCAGCGCGCTGGTGAGGGCCTCGAACACGTCGACGTGTCCGACGGTGGGATCCGACGTCACCCCGCGGGTGTACTCCCACGGCAGGGACCGTCCGCGGCGCAGCACCTCGCCGAGATACCACACCGCGCCGTCGACGAAGGGCGCGTTGCGCTCCTCGTCCAGCAGCTGCTCGGGCGTCGGGGCCTGCTGGATGACGAGCTCTTCCAGAGCATCGAGGGAATCCGGGGAGAAGTCCCATATGGCGTCGCCGCCGTAATGGTTTGCCCAGACCGGAAATTGGGCCCCGCGCTCGGCAAGCCAGCACCGGAGATATTCGCCATCCGAAAATCGTTGGGTGGCTTGCTGTTTGGCGAGCAGGCGGCGCTTGTTGGCTTCTTCGACCCGGCCCCGCACCCCGTTGGCCCACCGGCGGTCCTCGACGCGGCCGCGCCATTTCGCCAGTTCCTCCCGGGCGGCGACGGTGACGAAGTTGTCGGCGCCGAAGACCCGGGCCTCGTCGTCCACCAGCGCTTCCCAGGTGGCGACCTTCTCCCGGCAGTCCGCGGGCTCGGGCTCCCAGAGCGCGATGGTGTGCCGGGCGATCAAGGTGTGGCGGTGGTCCGGCCCCAGCTTCTCGAGCATCACCTCGAGCAGCGACCGAAGCTCGGCCAAGGCGCCGGCGCCGTCGACCGACTCGCCGTGCCACTGCGCCAAGGCCATCCGCGTGCCCAGGGTGTCCTCGTGGTGGTCGCCGAGCACCCGGGACCGCGCGGCGAGGACCTGTTCACCCTCGGCGATGGCGCCCGGGTAGTCGCCGAGCTCCTTGCGCTTCTGCGCAACCCGGTCCCTGGACGTCAGCGCGGTGGGGTGCTCGACGCCCAGCACCCGCTCCTCGTCGGCCAGCAGCTGCTGCCATTCGGCCAGCGCGGCCCGCCCCTCCTGCTGCGGCCGGTCGGCGAACATGTGGCGCGCCGTCAGCGTGGTGATGTGCTCGCGGCCGAGTACCTCCTCGAACTCGGGTACCAGCTGCTCGAGGACGGCGTAGGCCCCGGCCTGGTCGCCCATCTGGAGCTGCAGGTGCACCAGCGCGAGCTTCATGTCCAACACGTTGGGGTGTCGCTCCCCCAGGATCGGGCGGCACACGGTGACCAGCTCGTTCATCAGGGGCAACGCCCCGGCGAAATCGGCCGCGGCGATGCGCTCGGAGATGAGCCGGGTTAAGGCGGCGAGCGGCCCCGGCAGTTCCGGCTGCGTCATACCGCTATCGAATCCCTCGCGAGGCCCGCTGGCAATTCACCTCGCCGTCAGCGCGTCCGGTGTCGGGCTGGCATGAATCGGCATGGTGCCTGATAGTCATAGGAACAAAACGCCAACGTCAGCAGAGGTGGGGGTTATGCCGGACGACCCGAAGCGGGCGTAACCATGCGCGGCCACATCATCGTGAGCGGTGACGACGCGTTGGCGACCACGATCGTCGAGGAGCTCAACAACGCCGGCGTGCACATCGTCAAGCTCGAAACCGCCGGCGAGCTCGAAAACGCCGAAGTCACCCGCGCCCGCGCCGTGATCTGTGTCGGCGACGACGACGCGACGAACCTCGAAATCGCGCTGCTGGCAAGGAAAGCCAACCCCCGGGTGCGGGTGGTGGCCCGGCTGGGCAACGACGTGCTGCGGACGGCGATGGCCGCCGACAAGCGCCCCGGCGCGATTCTGGACGTCGCCGACCTGGCGGCGCCCTCGGTGGTGGAGGCCTGCCTCGCGCACACCGTGCACCCGTTCGAGGCGGCGGGCATCGAATTCGTCGTCTCCGGCGCCGAGGCGCCGCGCAACGCGACGCTGCGCGAGATCTACGGCGATCTGGCACCGGTGGCGGTGATTCATGGGGAGAACTGCGCCACCCCCGGGGAGGTGGTGTCGTGCCCGGGCCGCGACCTGTCGGTACACGCCGGTGACTGGACGGCGATGATCGGCACCGCCGAGGAATTGGCCGCCCGCGGCATCAAGGTCCCGCGGCCGACGGTGACGCGCACGCGCCTGACCCGGCTGCGGCGCGCGATCGACGCAGCGCGGGCCCTGCGCGACGACGTCAACCCGATGTTCGCGCGGGCGTTGCTGGCCGCGGCGTGCCTGCTGGTCGGATCGACGGTGATCCTGCGCTTCTGCTACCAGCCGCACCCGCGGATGACGTGGCTGGACGCGCTGTATTTCAGCACCGAGACGATCGCGACGGTCGGTTACGGCGACTTCAGCTTCCTGCAGCAGCCCACCTGGCTGCGGCTGTTCAGCATCATGTTGATGTTCGCCGGCGTGACGACCACCGCGCTGCTGGTCGCCTTCATCGCCGACCTGCTGTTGTCGCGGCGGTTCGCCCACTCGGTCGGGCGGCGCCGCGCCCGCCACCTGCGCAATCACGTCATCGTGGTCGGGCTCGGCTCGTTCGGCAGCCGCGTCGTCGCCGACCTGAGGTTGGCCGGATACGACGTCGCGGTCGTCGAGCGGGACGAGAACAACCGCTACCTGTCGACCGCCGCCGACCTGGACGTGCCGGTGATCTTCGGGGACGCGACGCTGCGCCAGACCCTCGAGTCCGCCCGCGTGGATCACGCCCGCGCGGTGGCGGTGCTGACGCAGGACGACATGGTCAACATCGAAACCGGGATCGTGCTGCGCGAGATGCTGGGCCCCCGCGTCATGCCCGAAGTCGTCCGGCCCGACGTACCCCTGGTGCTGCGCGTCTACGACCGCGTGCTGGGGGCCGCGGTGGCGCAACGGTTCGGGTTCGAAAACGTCCGGTCCACCGTCGAATTGGCCGCGCCGTGGTTCATCGGCGCCGCGATGGGCCTCCAGGTGCTGGGCACGTTCTCCGTCGGGCAGCGCTCGTTCATGGTCGGCGGCATGCACGTGGCGGCCGGCAGCGAGCTCGACGGGCTGAAGATGTTCGAGTTGTCCACCCAGACCCGCGTCATCGCGATCACTAGGCAGGACGCGCCCGTCGAGCTGCACCCGCGCCGGGACGCCTGGCTGCGCGGCGGCGACACCGTGTACCTGGTCGGCCCGTATCGGGAGTTGCTCGCGACGCTGCGCAAGGGGCAGCCGCCCCAGCAGCCGGCCGCGGGCGACGAGCGGGCGAGCGCCTAGTGGCTTAGCGCTACAGCCGGGCGGCGACGTCCGCGGCGCGGGCCAGCTGGTCGACGTTTGAGCTCGTCGGGATGAGCTGCACCTCGTCGGTGCCGATGTCGGAGAACTTGCGCAGCACCGCCAGCAGCTCCTCCTCGGTGCCGGCCCACCCGGTCGTCGGCGCCATGGCGTCGACGTACTCCGCCGGAATCCAATTCATGTAGCGCCGCAGGTGACGGTGCACCTGGGCGCGCGCCTGATCGGGCGGCCCGAACGCGAACCAGAACGACGTCACCAGGTGCGGCCTGCCCTTGCCCGCCTGGGCCCAGGCGTCGCGCGCGACGTCGAACAGCTCGTTCTGCTTGGCGACGTCCAGGTCCAGCGTGGTCCCGGCCAGTCCGGCGGCCCAGGCGGCCGCGCTGCGGATGGTCTTCGGGCCGATGCTGCCCACCAACAGCGGCGGCCCACCGGCCTGCACCGGCGCCGGCCCGACCGGAAGCACCGACTCGGTGAGCTTTTCGCCCGCCCAGACGCGCTTCATCACGGCCACCCGGTCGGCCATCTCCCGCATGGTCTGCGTCGCCGGGTCGGCGCCGACGGCGTGGTAGTCCTCGTGCCTGCCGCCGACCCCGATGCCCACGCTCAGCCGCCCGCCGCAGAGCATGTCGCCGGTCGCCAGCGCCTTGGCCAGCATGACGGGGTCATGCAGCTGCGGCACGATCACCGTCGTCAACAGCCGCACCCGACTGGTCCAGGCGGCCAGCGCGCCCAGCAGCGTCAGGTTGTCGGGGTTTTCGAACGCGATGCGCTCGCCCCAGCACAACGACGAGAACGGACCCTCGTCGATCGCGCGTGCCCAGCTCTGCAGAATTCCCGCATCCAAGTCCGGCTCCATCACCGGCAGCGTCATCGCAATCCGCACGACGGCGATTCTGGCATGGGAGTCAACATCGGCTCGCGCAAGTGGCAGCATGGAGCAGATGGGTTTCACCAGCAGTTCCATCGCGCACGTCCGGCTCACCGTCACCGATATCGAGCGGTCCCGGCAGTTCTACGAGAGCGTGTTCGGCTGGCCGGTCCTCCTGGAGGTGCCCGACAACGCCGACGAGGCCACCCGCGCCCAGTTGAGCTTCCTGTTCGGCGGCGTCATCTACGACCTCGGCGGCACGCTGCTCGGGCTGCGCCCGGTCGCCACCGACCGCTTCGACGAGGACCGCACCGGGCTCGACCACATCGCGTTCCGGGTGGCCACCAAGGACGAATTGGACGCCGCGGCAACGCATCTCGACGAGCTCGGCATCACGCACGAGCCGGTGAAAGACATCGGCCCGTCCTACATCCTGCAGTTCCGCGACCCCGACAACATCGCCCTGGAGCTCACCGCACCGAAATAGGATCAACACCATGGCCATCAATTTCAACCACACCATCGTCGCCGCCCGCGACAAACGCGAATCCGCGGAGTTCCTCACCGAGTTGTTCGGCCTGCCCAGCCCAAAGCCGTTCGGCCACTTCATGGTTGTGCAACTCGAACACGACGTCAGCCTGGACTATGCGGACGCTCCCGAGGGCGCGGAGATCACCCGGCAGCACTACGCCTTCCTGGTTTCCGAGGAGGAGTTCGACTCCATTTACGGCAAGATCTCGTCGCGCGGCCTCGAGCATTGGGCGGACCCGGGCGCCAACCGGCCGGGCGAGATCAACCACAGGGACGGCGGGCGCGGGGTGTACTTCCGCGACCCCTCGGGTCACGCCATGGAAATCCTGACCCGCCCGTACGGATCGGGGAGCTGAATCCGCGGGCGGGGTGCGCCTATTCGCCGGCGCGCGGCGTGCCGTGCCGCGCGCTCTCCTGCGTCCGATAGTCGTCGGCGTACTGCGCGACGTGCTTGGGCAGGGCGTTGGCGGCGACATCGGCCAGCGTGGTCTCCTCCAGCACCGAGCGCATGCTCGCGCGCAGCGCCCGCCACACGTCGGTGAGCGCAGCCGTCGGACCCGAGTACGGCAGGTCCCCCAGGCCGATGTCGCGCACGCTGGCCAGCGGTCCGTCGATGCAGCGCAGCACGTCGGCGATGCTGATCTCGTTGCCCGGACGGGCGAGTTCATAGCCGCCCTCGCGACCCCGATGGCTCCTCACCAGGCGATCCGTGCGCAGGTTGGTCAGGATGTCGACGAGGAACTGCGGCGGTATGGCCTGCGCTTGGGCCAAGTCGTCGGTCTTCACCAACGTCCCATGGGGGACCGTGGCGAGTTGGACCATGGCCCGCACCGCGTACTCCGCCTTCGCCGACATGCGCACTCTGTGGATTGTGCCACCCGGCGGCGGCAATCAGTCGCAGCCGTGCGTCAAGCCCGCGATTCGAGCAGATCGACGATGCTCTGTGCCTGCTCCTCGACGGTGCGGTCGGGCGTCAGCCGCAGGTCGGGGTTGACCGGCGGTTGATACGGGCTGTCGATGCCGGTGAAGTGGGCGATCTCGCCGGCGCGGGCCTTGGCGTACAGCCCCTTCGGATCGCGCTGCTCGCATTCTTCGATCGGAGTGTCGCAGAACACCTCGATGAAGTCGAACCCCGCGGCGGCGTGCACATTACGAGCCATTTCGCGTTGCTCGGTCAGCGGGCTGATCGCGGGCACGAGCACGACGTTGCCAGCGTCGGCCAGCAGCGCCGCCACGTGCGCCAGCCGGCGCAGGTTCTCGGCGCGGTCGGCCATGGCGAAGCCCAGGTCGGCGTTCAGGCCGTGCCGCAAGTTGTCACCGTCGAGAACGTAAGCGGCGCTTCCCCTTTCGAGCAGCATCTGCTCGACGAGCATGGCCACCGACGACTTGCCGGAACCGGACAGGCCGGTGAACCACACCGTCTTGCCGCGCGGCCGCGCTTCGGCGAGGGCCGATGACTTGTGCCGCACGGTATTCGGGCTCGCCGTCTGCACCGAGACGTCGCGCAGCACCATGCCCGCCGCCACCGTTCCGTTGGTGTGCGGGTCGATGAGGATGAACGAACCGGTGCTGGCGTTGCGGGTGTACTCGTCGAGCAGCAGCGGCACCTGGGTGCGCAGCGAGATGCGGCCGAGTTCGTTGAGCTGCAACGCCGTTGCCGACTTGTCGCGGTGCAGGGTGTTCACGTCGAGCCGGTAGTCCAGCCCGGTCACCCGCGCGCGCGTGGTCCGGGTGGTGTGCTTGATGACGTAGTCACGGCCCGGCTCCAGCGCCGCGTCGTCGGCCATCCAGCACACGGTCGCGTCGAAGTCCTGGGTGACGCGGGGATGGTTGTTGGTGCGGGCGATCAGGTCGCCGCGCGAGATGTCGATCTCGTCGGCGAGGCTGACCGACACCGCCATCGGCGGAAACGCTTCCTCCACTGGGCCGTTCGGCCCGTGGATCGCGGTGATCCTGGTGGTCTTGCCGATCGGCAGGACGACGACCTCGTCGCCCGGGCGCATGACCCCGCTGGCGACGGTGCCGGCGTAGCTCCGGTGGTCCTGATGCTCGCGGGTGTGCGGCCGGATGACGTATTGGACGGGGAATCGCACGTCGACCAGGTTGCGGTCACCGGCGATGTAGACCTCCTCCAAATGCGACAGCAGCGCCGGGCCCTCGTACCAGGGGGTCTGGTCGGACTTGGTCACCACGTTGTCGCCGTGCAGCGCGGAGATCGGGATGGTGGCCACGTCGTGCACGTCCAGGCGGGCGGCGAAGGCGTGGAATTCGTCGCGAATCGCCTCGAATTTCTCCCTGTCCCAGCCGATCAGGTCCATCTTGTTCACCGCGAGCACGATGTGCTGGATGCCCAGCAGCGAGGCCAGGAAGGCGTGCCGGCGGGACTGCTCCAGCAGGCCGTGCCGGGCGTCGACGAGCACGATCACCAGCTGGGCCGTGGACGCGCCGGTCACCATGTTGCGGGTGTACTGGATGTGGCCCGGGGTGTCGGCGATGATGAATTTCCGCTTGGGAGTGGCGAAGTAGCGGTAGGCGACGTCGATCGTGATGCCCTGCTCGCGTTCGGCGCGCAGGCCGTCGGTCACCAGCGCCAGGTCCGTGTAGTCGTGGCCGCGCTCCTTGGACGTCTGCTCCACCGCCGCCCACTGGTCCTCCATGACGGCCTTGGAGTCGTAGAGCAGCCGCCCGATCAGCGTGGACTTGCCGTCGTCGACGGAACCCGCGGTGGCCAGGCGAAGCAGCGTCGTCGGTGTGGCCATCAGAAGTACCCCTGCCGTTTGCGGTCTTCCATCCCGGCCTCCGAGATGCGGTCGTCGGCCCGGGTCGCGCCGCGTTCGGTCAGCCGCGACACCGCAGTCTCGGCGATGACCTCCTCCACGGTCGAGGCCTCCGACTCCACGCATCCGGTGCAGGTGACGTCGCCGACCGTGCGGAACCGCACCGTCGCTTCGAACACCGGCTCGTCGTCGCGCGGCCGCATGTGCCGGTCGACCGCGAGCAGCATGCCGTCGCGGCGAAACACCTTGCGCCGGTGGGCGTAATAGATCGAGGGCAGCGCGATGTCCTCCGCGCCGATGTAGGACCAGATGTCGAACTCGGTCCAGTTGGACAGCGGGAACGCGCGGATGTGCTCGCCCTTGTGGTGCCGGCCGTTGTACAGGTTCCACAGCTCGGGCCGCTGCGCCTTCGGGTCCCACTGGCCGAACTCGTCGCGGAAGCTGAACACCCGCTCCTTCGCGCGCGCCTTCTCCTCGTCTCGGCGGGCGCCGCCGAACGCCGCGTCGAACTTGTTCTCCCGGATGGCGCGCAGCAGCGTCACCGTCTGGATCGAGTTGCGTCCCTGCTTGGGCTCGACGACCCGGCCGGCGTCGATGTCCTCCTGGACCGAGGCGATCACCAGGCGCACGCCGTGCTCGGCGACCAGCTCGTCGCGGGTGGCGATCACCTCGTCGAAGTTGTGGCCGGTGTCGACGTGCATCACCGGGAAGGGCAACCGCCCGGGCCGGAACGCCCGCAGCGCCAGGTGCAGCATGACGATGGAGTCCTTGCCGCCCGAGAACAGCAGCACCGGCCGCTCGAACTCGGCGGCCACCTCCCGGATGATGTGGATCGCTTCGGCCTCGAGCGAGCGCAAATGGCTCAGCTCGTACTGGCCGGCGGCGGGGCCCGCCTTCAGATCGCTGGTCATGGCTTCCTCGGTAAACCTGGTAGAGTCGGTCAAGTTTGGCAGCTTTGCCCTACATAGCACCAGTTCGGCCCGACGGTTGTCAAGTGCCCGGCGTTTGCGATGGCGCGGCGGCCGGACACCGGACAGATCGGGTCAAGTGCGGCGGCGGCCCTTTTCCGGCCGGTCTGCGGTGCGACAGCATGAGCGGATGCCTGCCGAACCCGCACCGAGTGGCCGTGACGTCATCGCGGCGTTCCTGCCCCAGTCGCCATTCGTCGCAAAGCTGGGCATCGTCGCCGACCGACTCGACGACCGGGAGGTCAGGCTGCGGCTGCCGCGGGATCCCGCCAACGTGACCCTCGGCGACATGGTGCACGGCGGCGCGATCGCCACCCTCGCCGATGTCACCGTCATGGCCGCGGCCTGGTGCGGCGCGCAGGCTCCCCCGGAGCCGCGGGGCGTGACCGTGTCGATGACGTTGGACTTCATGGCCCCGGCCCGCGCCACCGACGTCATCGGGGTCGGCCGGGTGCTGCGGCGCGGCCGGTCGCTGGTCAACTGCGAGGCCGAGATCGTCGACCCGCAGGGCACGCTCGTCGCGAAGGCCCTGGCCACCTACAAGGTGGGCTGAGCGCTAGGCCCTGATTTCCTGCAGCTTCCCAGTGGCGACGTCGAAGACGAACCCGCGCGCGGACACGTGCTTGGTCACGAACGGGCTGGCCTCGATGCGGCGCAACGACTGCCGGACGTCCTCGGCGACGTCGGGGAAGGCCTCGGCCGCCCACGGCGGCTTGAGGCCGGTCTCCTCTTGAATGGCGCGCTTGAAGTCGTCATCGGCGAAGGTGAGCATCCCGCAGTCGGTGTGATGGATCAGGATGATCTCCCGCGTCCCCAACAGCCGCTGACTGATGGCGAGCGAGCGGATGACGTCATCGGTGACGACTCCCCCGGCGTTGCGGATCACGTGCGACTCGCCCTCGTTGATGCCGAGGACGCGATAGACGTCGATCCGGGCGTCCATGCACGCGACCACCGCGACGTGTTTGGCCGGCGGCAAGGGCAGCGGCCCCTGGAAGGTGCTCGCATATTGGGCGTTGTTGGCCAGGTAGTCGTCGGTAACCGTCACGCGAGCCTCCTCGGAAATGTCGCAACACCGCGGTGGATGCTAACAACGGGCCACCGATTATTGACGCATGAAAATCAGCCGGATCACAAGGATCCGGCCGCCGCAACGGGCCGGTCCGGGCCCGGCTCGTTAACCTGTCCCAATGCGAGGCGGGTGCGGTCGGGGATGATTCGCTTCTTGGCGCGCCGCCTGCTCAACTACGTGGTGCTGCTGGCGCTGGCATCGTTTCTCACGTTCTGCTTGACGTCGGTGGCCTTCCGGCCGCTGGACAGCCTGCTGCAGCGCAGCCCGCGGCCGCCGCAGTCCGTGATCGACGCCAAGGCCCACGCGCTCAACCTGGACAAGCCGATACCGATCCGCTACGCCCAGTGGGCCTCGCATGCCGTTCGCGGCGACTTCGGCAAGACCATCACCGGCCAGCCCGTCGGGGCGACACTGTGGCGCCGCGTGGGAGTCACGCTGCGGCTGCTGGTCATTGGGTCGCTCGCGGGCACGGTGCTGGGCATCGTGGCCGGCGCGTGGGGCGCCATCCGCCAATACCGGCTGAGCGACCGCCTCGTCACCATGGTGGCCCTGCTGATCCTCAGCACCCCGACGTTCGTCATCGCCAACCTGCTGATCCTGGGTGCGCTGCGGGTGAACTGGGCGCTCGGCGTGCACCTGTTCGACTACACCGGGGAAACCTCACCGGGCGTTGGCGGCGGGGCCTGGCACCAGTTGGTGGACCGGCTGCGGCATCTGATCCTGCCCACGCTCACCCTCACCTTGGCCGCCGCCGCCGGATACAGCCGTTATCAGCGCAACGCGATGCTCGACGTCCTGGGCCAGGATTTCATTCGCACCGCGCGCGCCAAAGGGCTCACCCGCCGGCGTGCGCTGGTCAAGCACGGGCTGCGCACCGCGCTGATCCCGTTGGCCACCCTGTTCGCCTACGGGGTGGCCGGGCTGGTCACCGGCGCGGTGTTCGTGGAGAAGATCTTCGGCTGGCACGGCATGGGCGAATGGCTGGTGCAGGGCATCGCGACGCAGGACACCTACATCATCGCCGCGATCACGCTGTTCTCCGGGACGGTGGTGCTGCTGGCCGGCCTGCTGTCGGACGTCTTCTACGCGGCCCTCGATCCAAGGGTGCGGGTGTCATGACGTCCGAGCCCACAGTCGAAGCGGCTCAAGGGATTTCGTCCCCAAAAGCCGAGGAGTTCACCTCGCGCCGCACCCTGGTGCTGCGCCGGTTCCTGCGCAACCGGTTGGCGGTCGCCGCGCTGACGCTGCTGGTGCTGTTGTTCGTCGGCTGCTACACGCTGCCGGCGGTGCTGCCGTTCTCCTATGACGACCTCGATTTCGACGCGCTGCTGCAACCGCCGAACGCCCGGCACTGGCTGGGAACCAACGCGCTGGGCCAAGACCTGCTGGCGCAGATCCTGCGGGGCATGCAGAAGTCGATGCTGATCGGGGTGTGCGTGGCGGTCATCTCCACCGGCATCGCCGCCACCGTCGGCTCGATCGCCGGATATTTCGGCGGCTGGCGGGACCGGGCGCTGATGTGGTTGGTCGACCTGCTGCTCGTGGTGCCCAGCTTCATCCTCATCGCCATCGTCACCCCGCGCACCAAGAGCTCCGCCAACATCCTGATGCTCGTCCTGCTGCTGGCCGGGTTCGGCTGGATGATCAGTTCGCGCATGGTGCGCGGCATGACCATGAGCCTGCGCGAACGCGAATTCATCAGGGCCGCAAGGTACATGGGCGTGTCCAGCCGCCGGATCATCCTGCGTCACGTGGTGCCCAACGTGGCCTCGATCTTGATCATCGACGCCGCCCTCAACGTCGCATCGGCCATCCTGGCCGAGACGGGGCTGAGCTTCCTCGGCTTCGGCATTCAGCCGCCCGACGTGTCGCTGGGCACGCTGATCGCCAACGGCACCCAATCCGCGACCACCTTCCCGTGGGTGTTCCTGTTCCCGGCGGGCGTGCTGGTGCTGATCCTGGTGTGCGCCAACGTGACCGGCGACGGCCTGCGCGACGCGCTCGATCCGGGCGCCGGCATGTTGCGGGGTGGCGACCGGTGAGCGCGCTGCTGGAGGTGACCGACCTGGCCGTGACGTTTCCGACGGATGGCCAGCCGGTGACCGCCGTGCGCGGCATCAGCTATGACATCGCCCGGGGCGAAGTGGTGGCGATGGTCGGCGAATCCGGTTCGGGCAAGTCGGTTTCGGCGATGGCGGTGGTGGGCCTGCTGCCGGAGTACGCGCGGGTGCGGGGCTCGGTGCGGTTGCAGGGCACCGAGCTGCTCGGCCTGGGCGACGACGCGATGTCGCGGTTCCGCGGCAAGACGGTCGGCATGGTGTTCCAGGATCCGATGTCGGCGCTGACGCCCGTCTACACCGTCGGCGACCAGATCGCCGAGGCGATCGAAATCCACCAGCCGCGCGTGGGCCGCAACGCCGCCCGCCGGCGCGCGGTGGAACTGCTCGAGCTGGTCGGCATCGCGCAGCCCGAACGCCGCGCCCGCGCCTTCCCGCACGAGCTGTCCGGCGGCGAACGCCAGCGCGTCGTCATCGCGATCGCGATCGCCAACGACCCGGACCTGTTGATCTGCGACGAACCCACCACCGCGCTCGACGTCACCGTGCAGGCGCAAATCCTCGAGGTACTCAAGACCGCGCGCGACATCACCGGCGCCGGCGTGCTCATCATCACCCACGACCTGGGCGTGGTCGCCGAGTTCGCCGACCGCGCACTGGTGATGTACGCCGGCCGGGTGGTCGAATCCGCCGGGGTGCACGACCTGTACCGCGATCGCCAAATGCCCTACACCGTCGGGCTGTTGGGCTCGGTTCCGCGGCTCGACGCCGCGCAGGGCACTCGGCTGGTGCCCATCCCCGGCGCGCCGCCGTCGCTGGTGGGGCTGGAACCCGGCTGCCCCTTCGCGCCGCGTTGCCCGCTGGTGATCGACGAATGCCGCACGGAGGAACCGGAGTTGCTCGCCGTCGGCGCCGGTCACCGCGCGGCCTGCATCCGCACCGACCAGGTCAACGGGCGCAGTGCCGCCGACATCTACGGGGTCAAGACGGACGTCCACCGGCCGGAATCCGGCGACTCGCCGGTCGTCGTGCGGGTGCGCGATCTGGTCAAGACGTTCCGGCTGACCAAAGGCGTGGTGCTGCGCCGCACCGTCGGTGAGGTGCGCGCGGTCGACGGCGTCGGTTTCGAACTGCGGCAGGGCCGCACCCTGGGCATCGTCGGCGAGTCGGGTTCGGGCAAGTCGACCACCCTGCACGAGATCCTGGAACTCGTTGCGCCGCAAGCCGGCTCCATCGAGGTGCTCGGTGCCGATGTCGCGACCCTGACCGCGTCCCGCCGGCGAAGTCTGCGGCGCGACATCCAGGTTGTGTTCCAGGACCCGGTGGCGTCGCTGGACCCACGGCTGCCCGTCTTCGACCTGCTCGCCGAACCGTTGCTGGCCAACGACTTCGGCAAGAGCGAGACCAACGCCCGGGTCGCCGAGTTGCTCGACATCGTTGGGTTGCGCCGGGCCGACGCCGCGCGCTACCCCGCCGAGTTCTCCGGCGGGCAGAAACAGCGCATCGGCATCGCGCGGGCGCTGGCGTTGCAGCCGAAGATCCTGGCGCTCGACGAACCGGTGTCGGCCCTCGACGTCTCCATCCAAGCCGGCATCATCAACCTGTTGCTCGACCTGCAGGGGCGGTTTAGCCTCTCGTATCTGTTTGTCTCCCATGATCTTTCGGTGGTCAAGCACCTCGCGCACCAGGTGGTGGTGATGTATGCCGGCACAATTGTGGAGCAGGGCGACAGCCGGCAGGTATTCGGCGACCCGCAGCACGACTACACCCGGCGGCTGCTGGGCGCCGTGCCACAACCCGATCCGGGCAAACGTGTCTAGGCGGGTGGCGACGGCGCTTCTCGCCATGGCGGTGGGGATCTCGGGATGCTCACCGGCCATCAGCCTGATGCCGGAGACCGGCCACGGCGCCGAGATCGGCACGACCAGCGACATCAATCCCCACGATCCCGCCACGCTGCAGGACGGCGGCAGCCTGCGCCTGGCGCTCACCGACTTCCCGCCCAACTTCAACATCCTGCACATCGACGGCAATTCGGCCGAAGTCGCCGCCATGATGAAGGCCACGTTGCCGCGGGCATTCATCCTCGGCGCTGACGGCTCGACCACCGTCGACACCGACTACTTCACCAGCGTCGAACTCACCGGCACCGCACCGCAGGTGGTGACCTACACGATCAACCCCAAGGCGGTGTGGTCCGACGGCACACCGATCACGTGGGAGGACATCGCCAGCCAGATCCACGCGCTGAGCGGCGCCGACAAGACGTTCGAGATCGCCGGGCCCAGCGGCGCCGACCGCGTCGCGTCGGTCACCCGGGGCGTGGACGACCGGCAGGCCGTCATGACCTTCGCCAAGCCGTACGCCGAGTGGCGCGGCATGTTCGCCGGCAACGGCATGCTGCTGCCCCGCAGCATGACCGCCACGCCCGAGGCCTTCAACAAGGGCCAACTCGACGGGCCCGGCCCGTCCGCGGGCCCCTTCATCGTCACGTCGCTGGACCGAACCACCCAGCGGATCGTGTTGTCCCGCAACCCGAAATGGTGGGGTGATCGACCGCGCCTGGACAACATCACCTACCTGGTGCTCGATGACGCCGCGCGGCTACCGGCGTTGCAGAACAACACCATCGACGCGTCCGGCGTCGGCACCGTGGACCAGCTGACCATCGCCCAGCGCACGAAGGGCATCTCGATCCGGCGCGCCCCGGCCCCCGCGTGGTCGCACTTCACGTTCAACGGCGCGCCCGGATCCATCCTGTCCGACAAGGCGTTACGGCTCGCGGTGGCCAAGGGCATCGATCGGCGCACCATCGCCAAGGTCGTCCAGTACGGGCTCACCAGCGACCCGGTGGCGCTGGGCAACCACATCTACGTCGCGGGGCAGAAGGGCTACCAGGACAACAGCGCGGTCGTCCCCTACGACCCGGAGGCGGCCAAACGCGAGCTCGACGCCCTGGGGTGGAGGCTCAACGGTCAGTTCCGGGAGAAGGACGGCCGCCAGTTGGTGATCCGCGATCTGTTCTACGACGCCCAGGGCAGTCGGCAGTTCGCCCAGATCGCGCAGCACAGCCTCGCGCAGATCGGTGTCAAGCTCGACCTCGTGGCCAGAGCCGGCAGCGGATTCTTCACCAACTACATCAACGTCGGGGACTTCGACATGGCCCAATTCGGTTGGCTGGGCGACGCTTTCCCGCTCTCGGCACTGACCCAGATCTACCTGTCGAGCGGGGAGAGCAACTTCGGCAAGATCGGCGGCCCCCAGATCGACGCGGCGATCGAGCGGACGCTGGAAGAACTCGACCCCGAAAGGGCGAGGGCGCTGGCGAACGACCTCGACAAGCTCATCTGGGCCGAAGGCTTCAGCCTGCCGCTGACGCAATCGCCGGGCGACGTCGCGGTCCGCAGCACGCTGGCCAACTTCGGCGCGGCCGGTCTGGGCGACTTGCGCTACACCGCAATCGGGTTCACGCGGAGTTGATGCGGCGCAGCCAGGCCGGGATCGGCAGGGCGCCCTCCACGGTGGCGGCCACCCCGATCGCCTTCCACAGCAAGCGCAGCTCGGGGCGCGCCGGAAGGGCGTCGAGCGCGGGCGCTTCCGCGATGAGGCTCTCGGCTTCGCCGCGCCACACCGCTTTTGCGATGGCGATCGCGGCGGGCTCGCGAAAGTCCAGCGCGCTGTGCGCCATGTTGGGCAACTTCAGCAACACCGCGTTGGGGAGCAGCAGGGCCTCGCGCTCGGCGACCGCCGGCGGGGTGATCAGATCACGACCGCCCGACACCACCACGTTGGGCCAGTTGAAGTTCGGCAGCTCGGTCGGCAGGTCGTAGGGCTCGTCCTCGAAAGACACCTTCTGCGTGCGCGCCTCGCGTTCGGCGACGGCGGGGTCGAGCGGCAATCCGTCGGGTTCCGCGGCGTAGTCGAGCTCGCGGAACGCGATGCGGCTCACCAGGTCTTCCTCGTAGCGATACGGCAGGTGGCTCAGGGTGGTGAACCGGGACAGCGCCCACCACAACAGCTTTCGGCCGTCCAGCAGCAGGTCGAGTTGGCGCTCGAGCAGCTCGGCGCCGCCGTAACCGTAGATGGTCGCCACGACCTGGGTGGCCGCGGCGGTCATCACGCCGGCGTCGACGAGTTTGCGCATTTTCGGCGCCAGCGCGGCGGTTTCGGGGCTGTCGCCCCTGAGCAGCAGCCGGCGGATCGCGCGGCGCACGATCACGATGTCATGCCGTGACAGCAGTGGCGAGTCCAGCACCATGGCCCGCACCCGACCGGGATGGCGCACGCCGAACCCGGAGGCGATGTAGGTGCCGTACGAGGCGCCGTAGATGACGGCCGAGTCGACGTGGGCGTCGTCGAGCACGGCGGCGATGTCGTCGACGACCTGGTTCACGGTGATGGCCTCGGGCGGCAGATCCTCGCCGGTGTCGTCGTGGCGGGACATGCCCACCCCGCGGTGTTCGATCATGATCACGTCCAGGCCCGCGGCCGCCGCGCGGCGCCGCAGACCCCTGTACATCTGCACCGAGGCCACCCCGGGACCTCCCGGGATGATGACGACCGGGTGGGCGGACTTCCGTCCGGTGCGCACGTAGTACAGATCGAACTCGTCGGGGTTATCCGGGGAGATCGGCCGGCGCACGGGCCGCACACCTGGTAGCGCCGCCAGCTTCTGCTGCGTGCGGCGCCGCTTCGCAGTCATCGTCATCGGTGTCGCCCCGCCATGGCCCCATTCTGCCCGTGAGCCGGATTGGCGCAGTTCAGGCCCCGGGCTAGGCGCTGAGATCGATGCGGTGCGCGCCCTTGACGCCGTCGTACCGGTCGGGGCTGCAGGTCAGCACGATCACCTGCCCGTGCGTGCCCACCGTGTCGAAGACCTCGCCCATCTTCGCCAGCCGGTCGGGATCGCTGAACCCCAGCGCGTCGTCGACGACCACCGGGACGGCGTCCTCCTTGGCGACCATGGCCGCGCCGGCCAGCCGCGCGAGGATGCCGAGCTGCTCCTTGGCTCCGCCCGACAACGATTCGTAGGGCACCGTGACGCCATTGAGCGTGCGGCTGCGGATGCACAGGTCGCTGTCGATGTCGACCTCGAAGGTGGGGCCGAACACCGGCCGCCCGAGCCGTTGCAGTTCGGCGCGGTAGGGCTCGACGTACCGCTGGCGGGTGGTGTCGCGGTGGCGCGTCATCACCGACCGCAACAACCGCGCCGCGCGCGCCCGGCTGCCCACCCGGATGTGCTCGCTGACGGCGTGCTCACGTTCGGTTTCCGCGGCGTCGAGCTTGCCCTGGCGCCCCTCGCCGCCGAACACCGACAGTTCGATGGTGGTCTCGCGCAACTCCCGGGCCGCCTCGTCGTAACGCTCCCGCAGTTCCTCCGTTTGCTTTGTCGCGGCGGCCAATTCGGCCTGCACCGCGCTCGGGTTCGCCGCCGCCAGCGCGCCTGCCAGTTCGGCGTGGCGGCCTTCGGCGGCCCGTGCCGCCTGCAGCGCCGTGTCCGCCGCCGACGCCAGCTCGTCATCACCGGCCGATGCCCGCTCATGGGCCAGCCGGTCGGTGGCGGCGCCGAGCTCGCCGCGCTGCGTCTCCAGCGCGTTCTGGAGAACCGTTGCGCGGGTGGATAACTCGGTGAGCCGCGCGGTGGTGGCGGCGGCACTCCGGCGGTGGTCCTCGGATTCGGCCGTCGCCGTCAAGACCGCCGCTTCGAGGGCCGCGAGTTCGTCGCGGGCGGCGCCGATGTCCGCCGCGGGCTGGTCCGACTCTGGTTGCCCGGCGCGCAGCTGCTCGAGCCGGGCGCGTAGTTGGTCGATCTCCTCGTCACCGCACAGGCCGGCCAGGGTGGCGCTCAACTGGTCGCGGCTGCTCTGCAGTTCGCGGCGCTGCTGATCGGAGGCTCGAGCGGCGGCGACATCGGTCACCACGGCGGCGGCCAAGGCGGCAGCCAGTTCTTGTTGTGCCGCATCGTGTTTCGCCTGCACATCGAGCGTCGTCGCGCCGGGCGTGATCCGCGCGGCGAAGACGCCGGGGACCCGGACCGCGGTGGGCCCGGTCTGTCTCTTATACACATC
>NZ_LATC01000031.1:0-48535 GCF_001414075.1 Mycobacterium sp. UM_11
AGATGTGTATAAGAGACAGTCCACCGACGGTGTGGGGACCAAACTTGCTGTCGCGCAGGCGATGGACAAGCACGACACCGTCGGCCTGGACCTGGTCGCGATGGTCGTCGACGACCTCGTGGTCTGCGGTGCGGAGCCGCTGTTCCTGCAGGATTACATCGCGGTGGGCCGGACGGTGCCCGAGCGCCTCAGCGCGATCGTCGCGGGCATCGCCGAGGGGTGCGTGCGGGCCGGCTGCGCGTTGCTCGGCGGCGAAACCGCCGAACACCCGGGGCTGATGGAACCGGACCACTACGACATCTCGGCCACCGGCGTCGGCGTCGTCGAGGCCGACGACGTGCTGGGCCCCGAACGCGTCAAGCCCGGCGACACCATCATCGCGATGGGCTCCTCGGGACTGCACTCCAACGGCTACTCGTTGGCCCGCACGGTGCTGCTCGAAATCGACCGGATGAACCTCGCCGGCTATGTCGAGGAGTTCGGCCGCACGCTCGGTGAGGAGCTGCTCGAACCCACCCGGATCTACGCCAAGGACTGCCTGGCGTTGACCGCCGAAACCCATGTCCGCACGTTCTGCCATGTCACCGGCGGCGGCCTGGCGGGCAACCTGCAACGGGTCATCCCGCACGGCCTGGTCGCCGAAATCGACCGCGGGACCTGGACGCCCGCCCCGGTGTTCCCGATGATCGCCCAGCGCGGCCGGGTGACGCGCGAGGAGATGGAGAAGACCTTCAACATGGGCGTGGGTATGGTCGCCATCGTCGCGCCCGAGGACACCGACCGTGCCCTGGCCATCCTGACGGCCCGGCATTTGGACTGCTGGGTGCTGGGGACCGTCGGCAAAGGCGGCAAAGCGGGCCCGCGGGCAAAGCTCGTGGGGCAGCACCCCAGATTTTAGAAACCTGGATCGAAGCTAGCGCCGGGGTTCAGCGACGCCAGTCGTCGCTGTCTTCCCAAGAGTCGTCGGCGCCGTCGTCCGCGAGTTCGGTGGAGTCGTCGCCCGTTCCTGACAACTCGCGCTGAAGCCGCGTGAAGTCGGTTTGCGGGGAACTGTATTTCAGTTCACGAGCAACCTTGGTCTGCTTTGCCTTAGCCCGGCCGCGGCCCATGGGGGAACCCCCTCGCGCAATAACGGAGCGGCCCGAATCAGGCGGCTCCGATCTCTTGGTGTCGTTATTGTCCTGTTGACAGTTTACCGTGCCTTGCGGTTGGGCGTCGGTGCCCCCCGCCGCTGTGGCGGACGTCATCGAGGATTATCTCGCACCGCCCCGCAACCGTTCAACGGCCAGTCTGCCCGCGCCGATCTGTTCCGCCGGCGGCAGCGAATCGGCGTCGATCACCGCAGCGACCGAGGCCTGCGGGCCGGTCGCCAGTTCGGTGTCGGCCGGCACCCCACGCTTGAGCAGCGCCAGGGCCACGGGCCCGAGGTCCACGTGATCCACCACCGTGCCGAGTCGCCCGACGGCGCGCCCACCGGCGAGGACGGGGTCGCCCGTCGCGGGCCGCTCCACCGAGCCGTCGAGGTGCAACAACACCAGCATCCGGGGCGGTCTGCCGAGGTTGTGCACTCGCGCCACGGTCTCCTGCCCGCGATAGCACCCCTTGTCCAGGTGGACGGCGGCACCGATCCAGCCAACCTCGTGCGGAATCGTGCGCTCGTCGGTGTCGACGCCCAGTCGCGGGCGCAGCGCCGCCACCCGGTGGGCCTCGTACGCCCAGACCCCGGCGTGCCGGAGCCCGGCCTGCACCAATCGGTCCTGCCAGGCGGCGGAGTCGGCGCGGGGGACCAGCAGATCCAGTTCAATCTCGTCGGCGGGGGCGCCGGGCATCCGCCGCACGAAGCCACCACCGGCGAGCGGGGCCGCGGTCAGCTCGGCGGGCAGGTCGTCCAGCCCGAGAGCGTCGAGCACCGCCCCGTCGGCCAGCCGCGGCCCCAACAGCGAAAGCACCGCCAGGTCGGCGGCCGCCGGCGCGACATCGGACCAGAAGACCATCTTGCGCAGGTAGTCCAGCAGCGGTTCGCCGCGCCACGGCTCGGTGTCGAGGTAGGTCGTGCCGCCGAGTTCCGTTTGGATCCAATGGTCTTCGACGCGGCCCTGGCCGTCGAGACTGAGGTTCTGCGTGCTGGCGCCGTCGGGGAGATCGCTGACGTGCTGGGTGGAGATGTTATGCAACCACTTCTGCCGCTCACCGCCGGTCAGCGTGAGCACCGCGCGGTGTGATCGGTCGATCACCACCGCGTCGGTTTCGGCCGCGCGCTGCTCACCGAGGGGATCGCCGTAATGCCAGACGGCCCCCGCGTCGGGGCCGGCCTCGGGCGCGGGCACTGCAGAAGACACACGTCAACTCTACGGACTCGGCCGCCGAGCGTGCGGCCAGCCGCACAGCCGCCGCCGAGCGTGCGGCCAGCCGCACGCTCGCGGCTAGGCTTTACCCCCATGGCAGGCCACAGGGGTGTGATCGTCACGCTGGACGGCGAGATCCACCCGCCGGATGCCCCGCTGTTGCACGCCGACGACCTGGCGGCGGTGCGCGGCGACGGCGTCTTCGAGACGCTGCTGGTCCGCGACGGCCGACCCTGCCTTGTCGAGTCCCACCTGCAGCGGCTGACCCACTCGGCACGGCTGACCGACTTGGCGGAGCCGGACCTGCCGGCCTGGCGCAGCGCGATCGAGGTGGCCACCCGGCAATGGGTGGCGGGCACCGACGACGAAGGCGCGATGCGCCTGATCTACAGCCGCGGCCGGGAGAGCGGATCGACGCCCACCGCCTATGTCATGGTCAACGCCGTGCCCGAGCGCGTGACGGCGGTTCGACGCGAGGGGCTGGCCGCGGTGACATTGGCGCGCGGGCTGCCCGCGGCGGGCACCGACGCGATGCCGTGGCTGCTGGCCGGCGCCAAGACGTTGTCCTACGCGGTCAACATGGCCGCCCTGCGGCACGCGGCCCGGCAAGGCGCCGGAGACGTGATCTTCGTCAGCTCGGACGGCTACATCCTGGAAGGCCCGCGCTCGACGGTGGTGATCGCGACCGACGGCTCCGACGGCAACCCGTGCCTGCTGACGCCGCCGCCGTGGTATCCGATTCTGCGTGGCACCACGCAGCAGGCGCTGTTCGAGGTGGCCAGGGCCAAGGGCTACGACTGCGACTATCGCGCGCTGCGGCCCGCCGATCTGGTTGCTGCGCAAGGGATCTGGCTGGTCTCGAGTATGACGCTGGCCGCCCGGGTGCACACGCTCGACGGCCGCCCGCTGCCCCGGTCGCCGTTGGCCGCCGAATTCGCCGCGCTGGTCGACTCGGCGATCGTCAGCGATCGCTGAGCGCTGAATTGTGTTGTCGGCTCGCGGAATCGCGGGTACGGTCGGCCGTACACAAGAAGGGAGGTGGTCCGGGAAATTGATAGCTTCATGGACATGTGAGGTGGCTGCGCGCTAGCAGCAGTGGCTCTCGAATAGCTGGCGATTTACGCGCGCTAGCGAATTCCACGCAGTCACCCGGCCCCCGAGCTTCCGGTCTGTCCAACCAGGAACCTTGCTCGGGGGCCGCGCCATGTCTACGGCCGTTACTGGTTCACCTTCGCCGCGATCTGCCCGGCGAGTTTGCCCGCCTGGCCCGTTTCGGCGTCGGGCCCGCACAGCAGCAGATCGACGACCACACTGGACGCCGCGTGCAGCGCGTGGTGGCAGATCCGGGTTCCGTCCGCTTGGGTCCGCTGCTGGAAAATCTTCGGCGGCGCTCCGGTGACCTCGCCGAACGTCCACCCGCTGCTCTTGCCGTTGAAGCTCACCGTGACCGATTGCCCGGCGCACGCCCTCCACTTGTCCGCCGACAGCTGCACGAACGCGGCGGCCTTCTCCGGGGACGCGAACTCCACGACCGCTTCGTAGAGCCGGTGCGGCGGATTTTCGCCGGCGGTGTGCACGGCCTGCCCGCTCACCGCGGTGTAACCGTCCGCGCCCTTGTAGGCCGCTTCCTCGATGGGTTCGAACGGGCCCTTGCAGTCGGCGTTGGACACCGTCGCCCTCAAGTTGCGCAGTTGCGCGGCTTTCTCGGAGACCACCAGGTTCGGGTCGCCCACCACGGCGCCGACATCGGCGGGGCCGAGCAGATACGAGTCGAGCTTGGAGCCATCCCCGGGATTCGGAACGTTCCCGACATTCGGGGCTGGGTTCGAGCCCGTCTGAACCTGATTCGGGCCGTTGCCCGCCCTGCTGGCGGGCTTGGTCTTGCCGCCCTGCATGGTGAGGACGACGACGATCGCGATTGCCGCGATCACCGCGACGGCGACTCCCCCAATGATGAGCAGCCGCTTGTTGGATCCGCCCGCCGCGGCACCACCGACCGCGGTGGGCGCGGCCTTGGCCGTCGGGCCGCTGGGCTCGGGGGTCGCGGCGGGCCGGGGTGCGACGGCGGTGGTTGCTTCCGCCTCCGCGTCAGCGGCCGGTTTGCTCGACGAACCGCCCTTGGCCTCGATCTCGGCCAGCACATTGTCGATTTCGGTCCGGGTGCGGTAGGTGACGTCGTGGCGCAGGCGCAGCATGCGCAGCAGCTGGGCGATGTCGCCGCGCGCGCTGGGGTCGTCGCCGTCCTCGTCGAATCCCTGGCGCAGTTCGATGAGGAGTTGGGTCTGCTGCTGCGGGCTGAGCTCCTTTTCGGCGAGGGTGTTGCCCAGCCGGGTGATGTAGCCAAACGGCACCGGCGGCTCTTCGGGCAGCGGGTCCGGCAACGGCACCGGCTTGCCCTGCAGGGCGTGCACGGCCGTCACCAGTTGGATGCCGGCGTCCACCGTCGGTTCGCGGTAATCGATGATCTGCAGCGTCGCAAGGGGATTCACGCGCATGCTGTCGATGTCGCCGATCCGAACGGGAAGGATCGGCCGGTTCAGCGCCCGCGCATAACGCAATTCGGCCTGACTCGGCTTGGACTGCAGCCAATTGTTGGACAGCGCGACGATGAACACGTCACACGAGCGGATCTGCTCGAGGATCTTGTTCCACCACGAATCGCCGCCGCCGAGCTCCTGGTCGAACCAAACCTGTTGCTGTGCGCGCCGAAGCGCGGAAGTCAGGGCGTCGACGGTCGCCCTGTCCTGGCTCGAGTAGCTGATGAACAGCGGCATCGCGGTCTCCTACGGGGAGGCGTAGCAAACGAACGGGCGGAATCGGCGCACCCGGCTATTGGGCATGCGCCGATACCGTATCAGTGTCGGGCACCCTCGGACGGCGCAAATCTACTGCTATTCGGGGCGGCGACGGCTAAAAGTCATTCATGGCCGCCGTCTACCGCGGAAGCTTCCTCGGGCGGGTGGAATTCGGCGTAGCGACGCGCGAATTCGGCGCCGGGAACCGGCCACTGCTCGCCCGTGGTTCCGCGCACCACCCAGTCACCTTCCGCCGCGGTCGTGGGCCCCTCCAGGGTGTTCACTGTCTCGCCCGCATGGGCGGGGCGGGCTTGGACCCGTCCTTTCCGCTGCCAGCGCCCGTCGCCGGCGGGCTCGTAGGTGTCCCGAAAGATGTCGTCGCGAACCGACCACACCTTGCCGTCTTCCTGGATCGCCCAGTCGCCGGCGTCGGCGCTCATGGTGTGCCCCGAATCCGACGTCCACGTCCATGGGGCGCTGCGCTGTTCGGCGGTCACCGTTCCCACCCGGGTGAACGACTGCCAGAGCGGGCGCGACCGGAAGCCCAGCTGGCGCAGGCTCCACAGCGTGCCCGCCAGGCTGCGCACCGCGGCGTTGAGCAGGCCCGGGTCGCTCTCCACCACCGACCAGTCGACCAGCTTGTCGTGGACCTTGCGCGAATCGTCGCGCGGTGACCCGTATTTCCACCCGTTGCGGCGGTAGTAGCGGCACCAGTCCTCGTGCTCCGCCCTGGCCATGCTCAACGCCGCGTCCTGGTCGAAGCCCATCAGCGCGAGCTGCTCCAACGGGGGCAGCCCCGCCATTTCGTTGCCGGACAGCTGCGCCGGCGGGCTGCCCCACGTGTTCCACGTGTGCCCGGCGATCTGCTCCACCATCCACAGCGCGTTGCGAACTTGCCGCCGGTTGGACCCGCGGTAGAACTCGTTGAGTTCGGACCACGGCATCGCGGCCGGGGACCGCGGCGCGTCCGGGTCGATCGTCGAGACATACCGCTCGTGGATCAGCCTGGCCGCGCGCTCCCAGGCGTCCTGCACCTGGCCCTCTTGGGTGTCCAGCACCAGCGAGTACGACTGCAACCGCCCGACCACCTGGATCGAGTCGTCACTGATGCTGGTGTTGAGGTCGGAGGCGTAGATGGGCATGTCGGGGAAGCGGGCCGCCAGCCTCGCCGCGGTGGTCGCCGCATGGGAGTCCACGAAGATCACCGCGCTGGTCGCCGGGTCGCCGTCGCCGATCAGCTTCAGCATGGTCGGAACCGTCGGCGCCTCCGCCGTCGCATCGATCGCCGGCCCCTCCGAGGCGAATCCCGCCTGCCGCCGGTAGAACTCGTGATCGGCCAGGTATTCCGCGGCGTCCCTTTCGACCAGCGTGAGGGCGGGCAACGGGACCGCGCCGGACGGCGTGTAGAACTCGCGCTCCAGGGCGCGCTGCGTCAGATCGGCGCACAGGGCCAGGGTCAATTGTGAAGTGCCACAGACCAATACACGCTTGGTTCGGCCCGTCGCGATGATGCTGTCGAGCAGCCTGCCCGCGGTCACCTCGTACTTGCCGACCACGTCGGCCGCCCACCGGGTGTCCGATCCGCCGAACTGCTGCGCCCGCCAGGCCTGGGCCAGCCACGGGTCGTCCATCCGCACAATGAGCGGCAACCGCCGCTTGCGGCCGACCTCGTCGAGCCGGCGGCTGATCAGGTCCAGCCACAACAGGTTGATCGCCGGGTCGGGCGCCATCAGGTAAAGCCGGGACAGGTGGCGCCACAACCGCAGCGAGACCAGGGTGGACGGGTTGTTGAAGTCGACCAGGACCACCCGGGCGCCCTGCCTGCGAGCCCGCTGCACCCGGTCGTCGCTGGCGCCCGTGATGACGACCAGCGTGCTGCGCCGGTCCAGTGTCCGCGCGACGGCGCTGATCATCGATTGGCTGTCGGCGTCGACCCCGACGATGGCCGTGACGGAGTCGGCCAGGTTGGCCCGCAGCCGGTCCACCTGGGACCGGAAGACGCCGACCACGACGCCGCCCAAGCCGGTGAAGATCGCCGACAGGGCGGCGATGCGGGCCAGTTCCAGGCCGACCGGCGTGGGGTTCGGGCAGGTCCGCCCGCTCACCGAGAAGTCGCCGGTGCCGCCCTTGACCAGGCTGGCCGTGGCCATCAGCGGGGTGAACAGGGCCGGATGGTTTGCGTCGTGACACCCCCAGTACGAGGTGAGGCCCAGCAGCGCCGTCAGCGGGACGAGGGCGGCGATCAGGGTGAACGACACGCCCACCACCCGATGGCTGCCGCCCGAGCGGACGGTCAGCACCGACGCCCAGATCAGCACGGTCACGACGATCGCGAGGGTCGGCATCGACCCGGGCCGCCCGAACCACGAAAGGCCCGGCGGCAGCCTGTCGATCAGGGAGGGCTGCAGGTCCAGCACGGCCAAATAGCCGATGAGCAGCAGGCCGACCGCGGTGACACCCCAGCGCAATATGGGCGAGGGTGCCCTCCTGGGACGCATCCGCCGATCTCCCTTCGCGGGGCTGCCCGGACGTCGAACAGTACACGCAAAAGATCGACCGAAGGCAACGATTTCGGGCCGCTGCGCGGCGCCCGGTTGCCCCGGCGGGCAACGGCTCGTCGGCTATCCGGCGTACCGGGAGAGCCGCGCCGAAAGATGGGGTACCAGGCCGCCGTCGGCGTCCACCCGCTCCTCGACGTAGGCCAGGTCGCCGCCCTCGACGATGCCGTAGAGCCGCTTGGCGCCGCCGACCAGCACACCCGATCGGCTGCGGGCCAGCGCATCGGTCACCAGTTCCCACGACGACTGGGTGCGCGGCCGCCCGTAGAACAGCTCGACGTAGCCCGCCGAATGCGCCAACAGCAGCTCGATCGCCTGAGATTCGCTGGGGTCGTCGGGGTCGCTGACAAAGCGCCAGAAGCCCGTCTCGCGCAAGCCGTGTTCCTGGTAGTCGCCCGTCTCGCTGAGCCGCCAGGAGCGGGCTTCCCAGTTGAGGTAGTCGCCGCCGTCGTGCGAGACCACGATCTGCTGACCGAACCGGTAGTCCCCGTCGTGTCCGCGGCCCTCGCCCTCCCCGCGCCACACACCGACCAGCGGCAGCAGGGCCAGCAAGGCGTCGTTCAGATTGGCGCCTTCGCGCAAGTTGGCGGTGTCGGCGGGAACGGGCAGATCATCGAAGGCGGGGATGTTGCGGCCGGCGGTCAACTTGGCGCGCTCAGCGGCGGCGGCCACAGCACGATCGCCGGAGCCCGCGGAACTCAGTGGCTCGTCGCCGGGGGCGGTCACGATTCGTCGGTGATCAGCCGGTACAGCACGTACAGCGCGAACCATGAGATCACCACGACCGCCACGACCAGCATGATCTCGAAGAAAAGCACCACGGGGACAAGTCTATTCGCCCCGGGAGATCCCGGTCAGGGCAGCCGGGGTCTCAGGCGATCTTGACGTCGACCTCGTGGATGCCGGCACCCGACGGGCTGACCACGGCGTTGCCGTTGCCGGCCGCCGACAGCGCGCGCAGCGTCCAGGATCCCGGCGCGGCGAAGAACCGGAAGTCGCCCGTGGCGGACGCGACGACCTCGGCCGTGAACTCGTCCGACGAGTCGAGCAAGCGGACGAACGCGCCGCCCACCGCCTGGCCGTCACTGTCCACGACGCGGCCGGTGATCACGGTTTCCTTCTCCAAGTCGACGCTGGCGGGCAGCGTCACTCCTTGTTTCGGGGCAGAGCACATATCAGCTTCCCAACTCGATCGGGGCACCCACCAGGGAGCCGTATTCCGTCCAACTTCCGTCGTAGTTCTTGACGTTTTTGTGGCCGAGTAATTCCCGGAGCACGAACCAGGTGTGCGACGACCGCTCGCCGATCCGGCAGTACGCGATCGTTTCCTTGGTGCCGTCCAGCCCGGCGGCGGCGTAGAGCTTGGCCAACTCCTCGTCGGACTTGAAGGTGCCGTCCTCGTTGGCGGCCTTGCTCCAAGGCACGTTGATCGCCGCGGGAATGTGGCCGGGCCGCTGGCTCTGCTCCTGCGGGAGGTGCGCCGGCGCCAGGATCTTGCCCGAGAACTCGTCCGGCGAACGCACGTCGACCAGGTTCTTTTCGTTGATCGCCGCGATCACCTCGTCGCGGAACGCCCGGATGCTGTTGTCCGGGGCCGCGGCGGTGTACGAGGTGGCCGGCCTGCTCACGGCGTCGCGGGACAGCGCGCGCCCGTCGAGCTCCCACTTCTTGCGTCCGCCGTCGAGCAGCTTGACGTCGACGTGGCCGTACAGCTTGAAATACCAGTAGGCGTAGGCGGCGAACCAGTTGTTGTTGCCGCCGTAGAGGATCACGGTGTCGTCGTTGGCGACGCCGCGTTCGCTGAGCAGCTTCGAGAATTGCTGCGCGTCGACGAAGTCACGCTTGACCGGGTCCTGCAGATCGGAGCGCCAGTCCAGCCTGATCGCGCCGGGGATGTGGCCGGTGTCGTATGCGCTGGTGTCCTCGTCGACCTCGACGAAGACGACACCGGCGGCGTCGAGATTGCTCTCGGCCCAGTCCGCGGAGACCAGGACGTCGGAGCGTGCCATGCGGGGGATCCTTTCGATCGCTTTGAAATGAACAGTTCAGGCGGTGCGCGCGGCGCCTCTCAAACGCGCGACCAAGGGGTAGAGCTGGCAGCCGAGGCAGATGCCGAAGGCGGCATTGAGGAATGCCGCGACGAGCGCGGCGGCGGTGGCGATCACGCCGACCAGGAAGGCGCCCGCGGCGAATGCGGCGACGCCCACGACGGCGAAGATCAGGCCGACAAGCTGCGCGAACTTCAGCGGGGCGACCGGTTCGCGCTCCCGGACGGGCCCGATGCGGGGCGCGACGAAGCGCGCGAAGACGCGCCCGTACGGGTGCTTGCGGGGGCCACCGACGGCCCCGACGGCGAAGATGACGGCCTGGATCCCCAGAACGACCGCCGCCGCCAGCGGGCTGGCGGCGGATACGGCGAGGGTGATCACCAAGACCACCGTGGTGACCCAGGCGGCGAACCTCGGTCCGCGCACGTCGACGACGTCTTGCTGGGTGGCGGTGTTGCTCGGCACGGTACTACTCCTGGATACGCCTGTTGCTTATGGGAACGAACGACGGGAGACGGGCCTCGGTGACGTTCCGGGGCTGCCCTGAGTGCTTACGCGAAAGCGCGCGGCGACTCAGCAGCTACAGCGACAGCAACAGCCCGCGGTGCGGCACAGATCGACTGCGCGGCGTTGGGTGAGCATGGGCTCAATGCGGGCTTGCACGTCGGCAAGCTTACCGAATGACCGACGGCGATCAAATCCGCGGCGGCGGCCGCTGACGCAGGTACACCGGTCACGACTGCTTGAAGCCGTCCAGATCGACGGTCACGCGATAGCTGATGCCCTCGATGATGACGTCGGAGCCGCGCGCCCCCTCGGTCTTCGGCGCCACCCCGAACGGAAGCCGCTGGTTGGGCACCCGGGTGCTGAAGGCCCGTAGCACCGCATCCCGCTTGTTGTCCGGAACGGCTTGGTCCGCGGTATCGGCCCCGGTCAGGACGCCGGTCGGCGTGATCACCAGCGTCGTCGGATCGTCGGGGGCGATGGAGAGGTCCACCGAGACGCTGACCCGGTGCTCGAAGTCGATCGAGTGCGGCGTGCCGCTGAACACCAGGCCGTGGCTGTCGGAGATGCCCGACGCGGTGACCCCGCCGGTTGCGGTGTTGGTTTCCTTTGGCGGCGCTTCGACCATCAGGTCGCTGATGCCCATGTAGCGGCCCAAATGCGTCGAGTCGATGATGATGCGGCTCTCGAGTTTGCCGACGGGCAGCTTCGCTTCGGGCCCGATCAGCCAGGAGGTGTGGGTCAGGTCGACCGAGTACATCGTGGCCTCGAGGGTGGCCTTACCGACCGTGGCGTGGTCGACGGCGTTGGCCTTGATCTCCAGCTGGTTGTAATGGTGGCGCATCGCCTGCGGGATGAAGGGGAACGCCACGATGGCCACGAACGGGTCGGACCTCAGGCTGGCCGCTTTGCGCACGCTGCACGACAGCCGGTATTCGGCGTAGATGCTGCTCCCGTAGTCGACGCCGAAGGCGCCGAGGACGACCACGACCACGGCGATCGCCACCGCCGCCAGCCCGATCAGGACCTTGCGCACCCGCATATTGTGGCGTAACCCTGTTCCCGGGACGACGACGGGCCGCCCGGGTGGTGGGGCTCACACTGCGGTCGTCGCCACGCAGAAATGGCAGGTGGCAAGTTATCGTTAGGTGACCTGGCAACTAACGCGTCGTTGCGTTGCGAATTGTGAAGATGCCGTTCCCCCGAGTTGGAGGGGCTAGTTGGAGCTATTACTGCTTACCTCGGAGCTGCATCCCGACCCGGTCCTGCCGTCGTTGTCGCTGCTGCCCCACACCGTCCGTACGGCGCCGGCGGAACCGTCCTCGTTGCTCGAGGCGGGGACGGCGGACGCCGTGCTCGTGGACGCGCGCACCGATCTGTCGTCCGCGCGAGGGCTTTGCCGGCTGCTGAGCACGGCCGGCCGATCCGTGCCCGTCCTGGCGGTCGTCAGCGAGGGTGGCCTGGTCGCGGTCAGCGCGGACTGGGGCCTGGACGAGATCTTGCTGCCGAGCACGGGCCCCGCCGAGATCGACGCGCGGTTGCGGCTGGTGATCGGGCGCCGCGGCGGGCTGGCCGACCACGAGAGCGCCGGCAAGGTGAGCCTGGGTGAGCTGGTGATCGACGAGGGCACCTACACCGCGAGGCTGCGGGGGCGCCCGCTCGACCTGACCTACAAAGAGTTCGAGCTGCTCAAGTACCTGGCCCAGCACGCGGGGCGGGTGTTCACCCGCGCGCAGCTGCTGCACGAGGTGTGGGGATACGACTTCTTCGGCGGCACCCGCACCGTCGACGTGCACGTGCGCCGACTCCGCGCCAAACTCGGCCCCGAATACGAGGCGTTGATCGGCACCGTCCGCAACGTCGGATACAAGGCCGTCCGGCCCGCCCGCGGTCGCGCACCGATCGCGGGCCCCAATGAGGATGACGGCGTCGACGACGTCGAGTCCGAGCCCGAAGAACTGCCAGAGCCGCTGGGCGACCCGTTGCGCAGTCAGTGACCGCACCCGTCTGGCGCTCGACGCTGACCGCGGACGAGCAGCGGCAAGTGCGGGAACTCGTCACGGCCGCAACGGGATTCGATGGCGTGGCGCCGGTCGGCGAACAGGTGCTGCGCGAGCTTGCGCACGACCGCAGCGCGCATCTGCTCATCACCGAGGCCGACGAGATCGTCGGTTACCTCAATCTTTCGCCCGATGCCGCTATGGCCGAACTCGTGGTGCAACCGCGGCTGCGCCGGCGTGGCTTCGGGACGGCGCTGGCGCGGTCGGCGTTGGCCAAGACCGCCGAGCGCAACCGGTTCTGGGCGCACGGCACCCTCGAACCGGCGCGGGCCACCGCCTCCGCGCTCGGTCTGGTGCCGGTGCGCGAACTGCTGCAGATGCGGCGCACGCTGCGGGACACGCACGGCCTGATTCGCCCCGTGCCCGGCGTGCGCGTCCGCACGTACGCCGGCAGCGGCGATGACGCCGAGCTGTTGCGCGTCAACAACGCCGCCTTCGCCGACCACCCCGAGCAGGGCGGCTGGACCGAAGCCCAGCTGGCCGAGCGGCGCAACGACCCGTGGTTCGACCCGGCCGGTTTGTTCCTCGCGTTCGACGACTCCGGCGGCGACGAGGCGGGCCAATTGCTGGGCTTCCACTGGACCAAGGTGCACACCGATGAAGGCGGCCTGGGGGAGGTCTACGTCGTCGGCGTCGATCCCTCCGCACAGGGTCGGGGTTTGGGGCAGATGCTGACGGCCGTCGGCATCGCGTCGTTGGCGGACCGGCTGGCCGACGCCCCCGAGCCGACCGTCTTGCTGTACGTGGAGTCGGAGAACGTCGCCGCCGTGCGCACCTATCAGCGCCTGGGCTTCAGCACCTACAGCGTGGACACCGCCTACGCGGTCGCCGCCGACTGACCCGAGCGCGCCCCGCACCCCGTTGTTCACCTGCTTTTGGTAGTGAGACCCGCGGCGAAGCATATTTCGCCGCGACCTGGCAACCTGTTGGGGGGTTGGGTCGGCGAGTGCGTCAGGAAGCGGGTTCGGTGAGGCTCGACAGGGGAGGCAGAGCGCTGACCGCGCTCGCCGCGGTGGCGGCGATCGGTGGTGGCGCGATGACCGGCTGTGGGGGTGACCAGAACCGCCACGCCGCGTCGCCGGCGGCGGCCTCCGGGCCGACGGGCACGGCCGGCTGTAGCGGCAAGAACAACCTGACGGCGGAGGGCTCGACGGCACAGCAAAACGCGATGGCGCTGTTCAACCAGGTCTGGGGCCAGTACTGCCCGGGCAAGAGCGTGTCATACAACCCGACCGGTTCCGGGGCCGGGCGCGAGCAGTTCATCGCCGGCCATGTCGACTTCGCGGGCGCCGACTCCCCGCTGGCCGCCGGCCAGATCGGCCCGGCCGCCGCCCGCTGCGACGGGAACCCGGCGTGGGACCTGCCGCTGGTGTTCGGACCGATCGCGTTGGTCTACAACCTTGCCGGGATCCCGCCGCTGGTGGTCAGCAGTGACGCGCTGGCCAAGATCTTCAGTGGGCGGATCACCGCCTGGAACGACCCGATCCTGGTGGCTCTCAACCCCGGCGTCCCGCTGCCCAACACCAAGATCACCCCGATCTACCGGATGGATTCGTCGGGAACCACGGACAACCTGCAGAAATATCTGACGGCCGCCGCGCCGCAGAGTTGGACCAAGGGCGTCGGCAACGAGTTCCAGGGCGGGGTGGGCGAGGGGGCCACGAAGTCTGCCGGTGTCGTTCAGGCCGTGCGGGGCATGCCGGGCGCCATCGGGTACGTCGAGAAGGGCTTCGCCGACCAGGCCGGCATGCCCTACGCCCAGATCGGCACCAACAAGGGTGCCGTCATCCCGCTCACCACCGAGACGGCCGGTAATGCCGTCCGTGCGGCCAATTTCGTGGCCGACGGCAACGACCTGGTGCTCGATCTCAATCCGATGTACGCCTCTCAGGAGCCGGGCGTCTACCCGTTGCTCATGGCGACGTACGAGATTGTGTGCTCGAAGGGCTCCGACCCCGACACCACCGGGGCCATCAAGTCGTTCCTCACGGTGGCCGCCGGCAGCGGCCAGGCCGATCTGCCATCGGCCGGCTATGTGCCGCTGCCCGACAAGGTCAAAGAGCGACTGGTTGCCACGATCAACGCCCTGCAGTGACGGCTTGGACCAGGCATTGCGGCGCGAGGGGACGTTACCGGGCATGATGTACATCCGGGACCGGCGCCGACGCCGGTGTGAACCCGCTCCCCGCCGAGCGGTTGTGGGGGGCCGCCCCAACCCTCATCCTGGTGTTCGCCACCATCAAAACAGCGGGGCCCGGGTCGGAGCGGATTCGGTGGCACGAAGAAGGCATAGGCAGGAGCAGTAAGAGTGGCCAAACGGTTGGACCTCAAGGCCGTCAACATCTACTACGGTGCGTTCCACGCGGTCGCGGATGTGACGCTGTCCATCCTGCCGCGCAGCGTCACGGCGTTCATCGGCCCGTCGGGTTGCGGCAAGACGACGGTGCTGCGCACGCTCAACCGGATGCACGAGGTGGTCCCCGGCGGACGGGTGGACGGCAACGTGCTCCTGGACGACGAGGACATCTACGGCGCCGGCGTTGACCCCGTCGGTGTGCGCCGGGCAATCGGGATGGTGTTCCAGCGGCCGAATCCGTTCCCCGCCATGTCGATTCGTGACAACGTGGTGGCCGGCCTGAAGCTGCAGGGGGTGCGCAACCGCAAGGTGCTCGACGAGACCGCCGAATACTCGTTGCGCGGCGCGAACCTGTGGGATGAGGTCAAGGACCGGTTGGACCGGCCGGGCGGCGGATTGTCCGGAGGCCAGCAGCAGCGGTTGTGCATCGCGCGGGCGATCGCGGTGCAGCCCGACGTGCTTCTGATGGACGAGCCGTGCTCCGCGCTGGATCCGATCTCGACGATGGCCATCGAGGAATTGATCAGCGAGCTCAAGCAGGACTACACCATCGTCATCGTCACCCACAACATGCAGCAGGCAGCCCGAGTCAGCGACTACACCGCGTTCTTCAACCTGGAAGCCGTCGGGAAGCCGGGGCGGTTGATCGAGGTCGACGACACCGAGAAGATCTTCTCCAACCCCAGCCAGAAGGCCACCGAGGATTACATCTCCGGCCGCTTCGGCTGAGGCGGGCGCGTTTTCGCTTACTGCGAGGCGGGTTTCGCTTCTTCTTCGGGCAGCCTGCCGGTCGCCTGGAAGATGACCCGCCTCGCCACCTCGACGGCGTGGTCGGCGAAGCGCTCGTAGAACCGGCCCAGCAGGGTCACGTCGACGGCGGCCGCCACACCGTACTTCCACTCGCGGTCCATCAACACCGAGAACAGATGGCGGTGCAGATCGTCCATGGCGTCGTCCTCTTCGCGGATCCGGGCGGCCTTCTCCGGATCGCGGGACATCACCACCTCTTGCGCGCTGTTGCCCAATTCGACTGCCACCCTGCCCATTTCGGCGAAGTACCCGTTGACCTCTTCGGGCAGCGCGTGCTGCGGATGCCGGCGGCGAGCGATCTTCGCGACGTGCAGGGCCAGCGCACCCATCCGGTCGATGTCCGCCACCATTTGAATCGCGCTCACGATCGACCTCAGATCACCGGCGACCGGCGCCTGCAAGGCCAGCAGCACGAAGGCGCTTTCCTCGGCTTGGGCGCTCAGCGCCGCGATCTTTTCGTGGTCGCTGATGACCTGTTCGGCCAGCACCAGGTCGGCCTGCAACAGGGCTTGGGTGGCCCGCTCCATCGCGATGCCCGCCAGCCCGCACATCTCGCCCAGTCGCTCGGATAGCTCCGCGAGCTGCTCGTGGTAGGCGGTCCGCATGTCGCCAAGCCTACGTTCTCGGCGCGGAAAAGGGGCGGTGGAGCGCCGCCAAATGCGCTTATTCGCAGGTGGTGTCGGCGGCGTTGGTGACGGTCAGGTCCTCGGGGAGCTTGGCCGGGGCGCTGCCGGAGCCGCGTTCGATCTGCAGGCTGATCGACGACCCGCTCGGTTGCGGAGTGGCGACCGACTTGAAGTCGGGTCCGAGCACCACCTGCACCACCTGGCCGTAGCCGGAGACGCGCTGCACCTTCGCGTTGGTGAACGAGGACGCGACGGTCGCCGCGGCCTGCTCGTTGCCGGGCGAGAACAACACGGTCGTGGTGTTGACGGAGCTCGGGTAGTCGTCCGGCGTCATCACGTTGAAGCCGCTGCGCTTGAGCTGGCTGGTCGCGGTGGCCGCCAGCCCGCTTTGCGTCGTGGCGTTGGAGACCCGCACGGTGACGTCGCCCGGGGTGGTCGTGGTGACCTGTTCCTGTCGGGGCTCGGGCGGCGCGGTCGGTGCCGGCGCCTTCTTGGTGGCGGGCGCCTTCGTCTGCCCCGATTTCTCGTCGGAGGTTCCGAGATTCTTTGCGTTCTGGTCGTTTTCCTCGGGCAGCGGATCATCGTTGATGATGGCGTCGAACAACGCGCGCATGTCCGCCATGCGCGGCGGCTCGTCGCCGTTCTGATCGGTGACGCCGGTCGGCACGGTGACGAACGTGACGTGCCCGGCCGCCATGCCCTGCAACGACTGGCCGAGCTGGATCAGGTCCTTCGACTGCACGTTGTCGACGATGGTGTCGCTAATGAACATGTTGACCACGCTGTTGAGCTTGTTGAGGTCCAGCAGCGTGTCCTCGGAGATCAGCGAACGCAGCAGCGACGACAGGAACAGCTGCTGGCGTTTGATGCGGCCGTAGTCCCCGTTGGTTTCTGTGGTGACCTGCCGGGCCCGCACGTAGTTGAGGGCGGTCGGGCCGTCCAGGACCTGGCGGCCGCCGTGTTCGAGCACGGTGCCCAACTCGTAGTCGTGCAGCGCGGTTTTCGAGCACACCTCGACGCCGCCCAGCGCGTCGACCATCTTGGCGAACCCGGAGAAGTCGACGGCGATGAAGCGGTTGATGCTCAACCCGGACAGCTTCTGGATTTCCTTCACCAGGCATTTCGGCCCGCCGAAGGCGAATGCGGAGTTCAGCTTGGTCTCGGTGTAGACCATCTTCGGGCCCCAGGTCTTGGTCTTCGCGTCGTAGAGGGGCCCGTATTTGCCCGTGTCCGGGTTCCACGCCTCGCATTGCATCGGGGTGATCGCCAGGTCGCGCGGGAACGACACCGCCACCACGCGTTTGCGGTTGGCCGGGATGTTGACCAGCATCACCGTGTCCGACCGCGCGCCGCCGGCGTCCTCGGTGTCGCCGGCGCCCATGTTGGCGTTGTCGCCGGCGCGCGAATCCATGCCGACGATCAGGAAGTCTTCGTCGCCGTATTGCCCGTTGCGGTCGCGAATGTCATCCGAACCCTGGTCGAGGGCGCTGATGGTGTTGAGCCGCGCGTTCTTCGACGTGCTCCACTGCCACGCCCCGCCGGTCATGGCCACGGCGAGCACGGCGAGCAGCGCGGCCACCGAACGCCCCGCCAGCAGTATCGGCCGGTGGCGGCGGCCCGCTTTCCCCCCGCCGGCGGCAGGCGCCCCATCCGAGGCGGGCTCGTCGTCGCTGCGGTGGTCGGACAGGTCGGGGAGTTCGGAGACCGCATCCAGCGAGTAGGCGAGGTCCTCGATCACCTGCGTCTGCTGCAGCTCTACCGGCACGCCCGGTGCGGGCTCGGCGGGCTCTTTCTCGGGCTCGGCGCGGCGGTGCGTGGACCGGCCGGTCTGCGGCGCACCGAGTTTGGCGATCAGATCGGCGACGCTGAGCCCGCCCCCGGTGTGGGACCCGGAATCGTCCTCATCGTCGGCCTGCGGCGGGAGGGCATCTACCGTGGTCTCGGCCTGCCAGAGATGGCGGCTGTCGTCGGACGGGGGCTCCGAGAACCGCTCCCACGGGGCGGCGCCCAGCGCTGCCCGCCGAGCGCCGCGAGTGGCGTCGTCCTCGGCGTCACTCATGTCCTACCGGCCTCCGAAGCTCCGATGCAGATGTCAGCGTGTCCGTGCAAATGCCGCCAGCGCTTGGAGTGTCAGCGCTGCGGCTCCTGCCACCCGTGGGCCGCACTCCTTTGTCGCGGTCGGGTGGCGGCGCGTTACCGATCCGCAGGAACGCGCAATGCGGCAAGGTCCACATGGTACTGAGTAATCGGTCGAGACGCGATTTCGAGCGGTGGATCAGCCGCCGGAGTGCATCACGTCGGCACCGGCCGGGACGGTGCAATCGTCGGGGTCGGCCAGCCAGCCTTCGGGCAGCGCCACCCGGGCCGGTGAGCCCTGCCGGCCCCGCGGGCCGCTCGCCGCGTCCGGGAACGGCACGGTGGGGTCCAATTGGCTTAGCAGCGAGTCGAGTTCGTTGAGGGTCTTGACCATCGCCAGGGCCCGGCGCAGCTCCGAGCCGGCCGGAAAGCCGTGCAGGTACCAACCGATGTGCTTGCGGATGTCGCGCATGCCCTTGTCCTCGCCGAAGTGCGCGGCCAGCAGCCGCCCGTGCCGGCGGACGATGTCGGCGACCTCGCCCAACGTGGGCGGGGTGGGGGCCGGGCTATCGGTGAACGCGGCCGAGAGCTCGGCGAAGAGCCAGGGCCGGCCCAGGCAACCGCGGCCGATCACGACGCCGTCGCACCCGGTGGTGGCCATCATGGTCAGTGCGTCGCTGGCGTCGTAGATGTCGCCGTTGCCCAGCACCGGAATCGTCCGCACGTGCTGCTTGAGCAGGGCGATCTGCTCCCAGTCGGCGGTGCCGGAGTAGCGCTGCGCCGCGGTGCGGGCATGCAGCGCGACGGCAGCGGCGCCCTCGGCCTCGGCGATGCGGCCGGCGTCGAGGTGCGTGCGATGCTCGTCGTCGATGCCGACGCGGAACTTGACCGTCACCGGGATCCGGGTGCCTTCCGTGGCGCGCACCGCCGCCGCGACGATCTGCCCGAACAGCCGGCGCTTGTAGGGTAGCGCCGCGCCGCCGCCGCGCTTGGTGACCTTGGGCACCGGACAGCCGAAATTCATGTCGATGTGGTCGGCCAGGCCCTCGTCCGCGATCATTTTGGCGGCCGTGTACGTGGTCGCCGGGTCCACCGTGTAGAGCTGCAACGAGCGGGGCGACTCGTCGGGCGCGAAGGCCGTCATGTGCATGGTGGCCGGGTGCCGCTCGACGAGCGCGCGCGCCGTCACCATCTCGCAGACGTACAGCCCGCTGACGGTGCCGACCTTCGCCTGTTCCAGTTCCCGGCACAGCGTCCGGAACGCGACGTTGGTCACACCCGCCATCGGGGCCAGCACCACCGGGCTGGGGAGCGCGATGGGACCGATCCGCACCGCTTGGTTACCGCCGGCTCATGGTCAGCGTGCCCGCGGTCCGGTGCAGCTCGAACGCGGTCGTCCTCTTGCCGGTGCGGGCTTCCCGCTCGAGCTGGCGCTGCTTGGAGATCTCGAACTTCTCGCAGGTTTGCTCGAGTTCCTTGATCAGCAGCGCAAGGTCGTCGCGCATGGCGGCCGCCTCACCGGTGAAGTCCTCGCGCTCGAAGATGCGCCATTTCTTCAGCACCGGCATGACCACGTCGTCGAGGTGAATGCGCGGGTCGTACACGCCACCCACGGCGATGGCGACGGCCTTCCGGCGGAACTCAGGTACCTGATAGCCCGGCATCTGGAAATTTCGCAGCACCTTGTGCAGCGACTTCATCGCCTGGTTGGGCGCCGCGCTGAACCCGGCGTCGCTGACGTCGCGGTAGAAGATCATGTGCAGGTTCTCGTCGGCCGAGATCTTCGCCAGCAACTGATCGGCGATGGTCTCATTGCAGGCCTTGCCCGTGTTGCGGTGGGAAATCCGGGTCGCCAGCTCCTGGAACGTCACGTAGATGACCGAGTCGAAGAGGCTCTCGGCGAACAGGTCGGCGCGAATCTGCTGGTTCTGCCCCGGGCTGAAGCCGCGGTTCACCACCTCGATGCGGAGCTTCTCCAGCTCGACGGGGTCGACGGCGCGGGTCACCACCAGGTAGTCGCGCAGCGCGATCCCGTGCCGGTTCTCCTCGGCCGTCCAGCGATTGACCCACTGGCCCCACGGCCCGTCCAAGCCGAAGTTCATCGCGATCTCGCGGTGGTATGACGGCAGGTTGTCCTCGGTCATCAGGTTCTGCACCATCGCCACCTGGGCGAGGTCGGAGAGTTTGCTCTGCTCCGGATCCCAGTCCTGGCCGCCGAGCGCGTAGAAGTTCTTACCGTCCGACCACGGGATGTAGTCGTGCGGGTTCCAGTCCTTGTGCATGCTCTCGTGGCGGTTCAGGTATTGCTCGACGAACGGCTCGAGCTCGTGCAGCAGCTGTAGGTGTGTCAGCTCGGCTGACATGGGGCCTCCAGTTATCTGTGTCGGCGGGTAGCAGTCAATATATCTGTGTACTTCAGTAGCATCAAGCTGCCTGGCCGCGCGTCGCGTCACGGTTGAATTCCACTTTTCGAAACGCCCGATCGGCCCCGCAGGCCTTCAGGATTGCCGCCGGGCTGCGGCAGATAAACACCTGGTCGCGCGCTACCCGAGCTCGGGTGCCGGCACGTAGGGGGCCGCCGTGATGTACAGCATGTTGACGCAGTAGTCGATGAACTGTTGGCGCGTCGCGCCCAGCCGCCCGTTCAGGTACGCGGTGAACAGGCTCGACAGGCCGCCGATCAGGCTGGTGGCGATCATCTTCTCCAGCACGGGGTCGCCGATCCGGGACAGCTTGCGCTGCAGCAGTTCGATGAAATTGGGCATCCACTCCGCGCCCGAGCGGGTCAATATCGGTTCGGACGCCGGCGCCAGCAACAGCACCCGCCCGCGGACCGGGTCGTCGACCATCAGCTCGACGAACTTTTCGACGGCTTCGCGCGGGGTATTCGCCGACGTGAGCGCGCTCATCGCGCGCGTGCACACGTCGTCGTACACCGCGCGCACGAATTCGTCACGGTCCGAGAAGCTTTCGTAGAAATAGCGTTCGGTCAGCGCGGCCTTGCGGCACACCGCGCGCACGGTTAGCGCCGGCCGAGCGTCGCTGCCGAGCAACTGCACGCCGGCGTCGATGAGGTTGTCGCGACGAAGGGCGAGGCGATCCCCCAAGGGGACGCCGGTCCAGCGGCCCCGGCGTTGACCGGACTGCACATCGCTCCTAAGCTCGAAACTGACAACGCATGTAGTCAGTTTGCCGACACCTGTAGGAATTCACTAGTGACTCAACATACGTCCGCACCGGTGCCACCGACCAGCGGTCAAGGCGCGCCCGAAGCGTCCGGTGCCGTAGCCGAAGGCTGCCCGGTGTCGGCGATGGGCTACGAGGCACCGCCGACGCCGCTGGGCCCCGACTCGCTGACCTGGAAGTACTTCGGCGACTGGCGCGGGATGTTGCAAGGCCCGTTCGCGGGCTCCATGCAGAACATGCACCCGCAGTTGGGCGCCGCGGTGGAGCAACACTCGACGTTCTTCCGCGAACCGTTGCCGCGGGTGATGCGGTCGCTGTACCCGATCGGTGGCGTGGTCTTCGACGGCGACCGGGCTCCTATTACGGGGGCGGAGGTCCGCGACTACCACACCGACATCAAGGGCGTGGATGACCAGGGGCGCCGGTATCACGCACTCAATCCCGACGTCTTCTATTGGGCGCACTCGACGTTCTTCATGGGCACAATCCTGGTGGCCGAACGGTTCGGGGGAGGTCTGACCGAGGCCGACAAGCGCCAGCTCTTCGACGAACACGTTCAGTGGTATCGGATGTACGGCATGAGCATGCGGCCGGTGCCCCAGAGCTGGGAAGAGTTCCAGGCCTACTGGGATCACATGTGCCGCAACGTATTAGAGGACAATTATGCGACGCGGGCCGTGCTGGATCTGACCCTGTATGACAAGCTGCCGATCGCTCCCTGGCTCCCGGATTGGTTGTGGGGCGGCCTGACCAGGCTGTCGCGGCCGTTCTTCGTCTGGCTCACCGTCGGCCTGTATCACCCGGCCGTGCGCGAACGGCTGGGCTTCCAGTGGTCCGACCGCGACGAGTGGTTGCACCGCCGCTTCGGCAACCTGGTGCGGCTGATCTTCGCGTTTGTGCCGCCCAGGTACCGCAAGCACCCGAGGGCCCGCGCCGGCCTCGACCGCGCGGCCGGGCGCATCCTGGCCGACGCGCCCCTGCCCCAGACGCCGGCGCGCAACCTGCCGCCCGTGGAACATCGTGGCGACCCGAAGCATTACTGCCCCGTGGTCTCCTGAGCCGCCCCGCCCACGCTATGGGTGGGAGTGACCGTGAACGTCTTCCAGGCCGGCCTGGTGCACGTGCTGATGAGTGTGCTCGGTCCCGTCGCCGTGGGTGTGTGAGTGCTCGTGCTGCACGTGTTCGTGCTCATGCGTGGTGTGCGCGTGCGCGTGCATGAAGTCGCCATGGTCGTGTTGGTGTTCGTGGGGCGTGTCATGGGTGTGTTGCTCGGTCACCGCTGAGTCTCCTCGGGTCAACTGTGCTGTGCTGCTTCGGTATTCACTTGGCGTCGCTGCGCCGCCGGTTGGCCGGGCGGGCCGATTCGCTGACGGCCTTGAGGCCGGCATCCCCGCGGTGATGGCCCGGCACGCCCGGTCCGGCGTGTTCGGCGTTGAAGACGGCGTCGATGACGAGCTGGCGGACGTGATCGTTCTCCAGGCTGTAGAAGATCGTGGTTCCCTCGCGGCGGGTGCTGACCAGGCGCGCCATTCGCAGCTTCGCCAGGTGCTGGGAGACCGACGGCGCGGGCTTGCCGACGTGCTCGGCCAGCTCGTTGACCGACATTTCCCGGTCGGTCAGCGACCACAGCACCTGCACGCGGGTGGCGTCGGCCAGCATCCGGAAGACCTCGACCACCAGGCTGGCCTGGTCGTCCGGCAACCGACCTGCGCTACTATCTGCATGCATACGCAAATAGTAGTCAAGATGGCCGATGCTCGCCAGCGGTGATCTTCCTCAGGTTGGGACGACCGTCGACCGGCGCTGACCGCCGTTGCGTTCGTTCCAGAACCGGTACACCTCCACCGCGCCATCCTGCGGCCGGTAGCGCATGGGCAGCCGCCGCTGGTCCCAGCTCTTGGCGAATTCGTCGTAGAAGGTGGACACCTCGAAGTACTTGCGGTCGTCGAGGTAGTACTGCTCGTAGTCCTCGCGCGTGATCAGGAAGATGACTTCCTTGGGTGAGCAGTAGTACAGCGAGCCCAGGCACATCGGGCAGGGATGCGCCATCACGTAGATCGTGGCGTCGACGAGGTGCTCGGTGCCGAGCTTCGTGCACGCCTCGCGGATGGCCAGGATTTCCGCGTGCGCGGTCGGGTCGTTCGTCTGGGCCACCTTGTTGGCGCTCTCGGCCAGGACCTGGCCGTCCTTGACGATCACCGTCGCGAATGGGCGACCACCCTCGGCGACGTTTTGGCGAGCCAGGTCGATCGTCCGCTGCGCAAAGTCGGTCACACGTCGCAGGGTAGTCGCGCCGGGGCTGGGAATCGGGCCGGCGATACTGATAGATTGCCTATTTAATTTGGTCGGGATGAGGGAGCACCATGGCGCGCACCGATCGTGATCGTTGGGATCTGGCGACGAGCGTGGGGGCGACGGCGACGATGGTCGCGGCGCAACGGGCCCTGTCCTCCGACGCCAAATTGATCGACGACCCGTACGCGGCGCCGCTGGTGCGCGCCGTCGGCATCGATGTCTATGTCCGGATGGTCAACGGCGAAATCCCGGTCGGCGGGGATGCCGAGTTCAATCCGCACCGGATGGCGCGCAGCATGGCTTGCCGCACAAGGTTTTACGACGACTTCTTCCTGGAGGCGACGCGGGGCGGCATCGGCCAGGCGGTGATCTTGGCATCGGGCCTCGACGCGCGCGCCTACCGCCTGCCGTGGCCGGCCGGCACCGTGGTCTACGAGGTCGACATGCCGGAGGTGATCGAGTTCAAGACCTCGACCCTCGAGGAACTCGGCGCCGAACCCACGGCCGAGCGGCGCACCGTTGCTATCGACCTGCGCGACGACTGGGCCGCGGCGCTGCGCGGCGCGGGATTAGATGCGCAGGCCCCGTCGGCGTGGAGCGCCGAGGGCCTGTTGGTGTATCTGCCGGAGGAGGCCCAGGACGCGCTGTTCGACAACATCACCGCCCTGAGCGCCCCCGGCAGCCGCCTGGCCTTCGACTTCGTGCCCGACACCGCGATTTTCGCCGACCCGCGCTGGCGCACGCACTACGAACGGATGAGCGAACTCGGCTTCTCGGTCGATTTCAACGACCTCGTGTACCACGGCGAGCGCAGCCACATCGTCGACCACCTGAGCCAGCGCGGCTGGGAGACGTCGTCGCGGACCGTCGCGGAACTGCACGCGGCCAACGGCTTTGTCTACGCCGACGACGACGTCGCCCAGGCCTTCGCCGATGTGACCTACAGCAGCGCGGTGCTCGGGCGCTGAGCGCGGATCTGCCGAGCCTGACCACGTTGGTGCCCCCACCAGGGCTCGAACCTGGGACCTGCGGATTAAAAGTCCGTAGCTCTACCAACTGAGCTATAGGGGCCGCGGAGATTCAGGATACTTGGGCCCCAAACGCGGCTCGTTTGAGGATTGGGCCTGCGGTGACCTAAGCTGACGTGGCTCCTAACGAAACCTCGTTGTGAGTACCCCGGAGTGATTCGGTTCTGGCCCCCATCGTCTAGTGGCCTAGGACGCCGCCCTTTCACGGCGGTAGCACGGGTTCGAATCCCGTTGGGGGTACGCGACGCGGTGACGCGGAGCAGTAGCAAGGCCCTGTGGCGCAGTTGGTTAGCGCGCCGCCCTGTCACGGCGGAGGTCGCGGGTTCGAGTCCCGTCAGGGTCGCCAACTCGGCGAGGCACTTCATGCCTTCCGGCCAGGTAGCTCAGTCGGTACGAGCGTCCGCCTGAAAAGCGGAAGGTCGGCGGTTCGATCCCGCCCCTGGCCACCAATCTTGAGCTGCACGGACGCGGTGACAGCACTCTATGGATGTTTCGGTGTGTCCGGTTCCTGTCCGTTCGCCTGGTCTTTGGCGACGTCATTGAGCCGGTCGAGATTCGTAGCGACGTGGTCGAGTTCGTCTGAGTAGAGGTCGCTGTAGATGTTGGCGGTGACGGTCGGGGTCGAGTGCCCCATGGTCTTCTGGACGTAGCGGAGGTCGGCCCCGGATTTGCGGGCGAGGCTGGCGTACGTGTGGCGGAGGTCGTGGATCGTCAGCGGCGCCAGGCCGGTTTTCTTGAGGGCTTTGTTCCAGTGGGTGTGTCTGCGCCAGTTGTTTGATCTCAGGAAGCCGCCATTTGGTGATGTGATCGCTTGCTCTTTAGTCGAGCGGTTTTCGATTCGTGGCTTCAGCGCGTCGATGACGATTCGGGGGAGTGGGACGGTTCGGACGGCTGCGCGAGTTTTCGGCGGCCCGACGATGATTCGGCCCTCTACGTCCGGGGCGGCTTGGCGGACGTAGAGGCGGCGTGCTTTGAGGTCGATGTCGCCGACGCGCAGGCCGACGAGTTCGGACCAGCGCAGACCGGTAAAGGCCAGGATTGTGACGATGTCGCCTTGGTCGCCGCAGGCGTGTGCCAGGGCGGCGACTTCCGTGGCGGAGAGGTAGCGGTGACGTTCCCGCGCCGGAATCCGACCGGATGACACACCCTGGGCCGGGTTGATGTGAATTCGGCCGTCCTCGCGAGCCATGTCGAGAATCGAGCGCAGCAGCCGGAGCGTGGCGAGTTTGGCCCACGGGCCCACGGTGAGGCCGCCGATGAACTGCTGCACGTCCTTCCGGCTGATCTCGTCAACCGGGACATGGCCGAAGCGCGGGCTGATACGTAGCTCCCAATGCTGCGCGTAGCCGCTCCACGTCTTGGGGGAAACGGCCGGCTGCTTCGATGCGCTGTATTGCGTCCAGATAGCGGAGAGGCTGGCGCGGCCAAGTCTGGGGTCGAATCGTCGGGCGCCGATCGCCGCCTCGCCGTCGCGATCGGCCTTGAACGCGCGCGCTTCCCGCATGGTGGCAAACGTCGATGACGTCTCGACCCATCCTGACGGGGAGTTTGGATCGCGCACCAGGTAGCGCACTTGGTAGCGCGCCTGGCCGGCTGAATTCGTCCGCTTTCGGATGCCGCGCGGTACTGATCCGGCCACTTAGCGGCGCACCTGCTTGAGCCACGCGCGGACTTCCGCTGCGTCCCAACGTCTTACGCGATCGGATAGCGTGTAGCACGGCGGCCCCACATCTGCGCCGTGTACGCGTAGCGCGCCCCATCGGCTCACGGTGGCAGTGGACACGCCAAGCAGCTCCGCCACCTGTTCCGCTGTCAGCAGCTCTGGAAAGGTCGCTATTGCGGTGGTGGCGTTGATGCCAAGAATTGCCATGCCGCTGTCCTCAGTTCTCTGTGGGGCCAGTGGGTCTTTGGCAAGTGAGACCGTATTCTTGTGCAACAGAACGGATTAACGAATCTGGCCAGTAGTCGGCACGTACTCGCATCGTTGATCCGTCTTCGGCGATGACGTATCCGGTCCCAGGTTCACTCGGGTTGATGCGGTGCGCGGGTGCGGCATCAGCGAGGCCATCACCCAGAACCATCGCGACTTCGTCGCGTGAACGCAGCCGCAATGCAACGGTCTGGGTGAACAACCCGCGCATGGGCAGAATCTCCTTGCGAGGGTCCTGCATGAAGGCGGCGACCACGATGCCTACGGCCCTGCCCTTCGTCAGAATGCGTGAGAGCGAGCCCGCAACTTGCTTCCTCAGGGCGGCGTCCGTCATGTACGCGGTCAAGCCCGCCAATTCATCTATAAGCAGCACGACTAGCGGTTCGGCGGCGCTCGGTGTGTGCGAACGTGCTCGGCCAGCCATCCTGCGGCCACGGCTATCCAGCAGCTCCTCCAACTTGTTTAGCAAGCTCGCGGCCTCGACCTCGGTTGTCGCAATCTTGCTGAATAGGGCGGAGCCGACTGACACTTCGATCCCGTACTTGAGGTCGACGGCGAACAGCCGGACGGTTCCTGACTTGACGGCTGGGCCCAGTCCGCCTGCGATGCCCCAGAAAATGGAGCCTTTGCCCGCCCCTGAGCACCCAACAGTGAGGGTGTGGAGGCCAGCGACGCGGAGAATCCAAGCCGAGCCGTTCTCGCGTCGGCCAATCTTAACGGCAGTTGCCTCGGTGCAGGTTGGCCGTCTAGCAGTTTCGATGGCCGACAGCTGTTGTCGCATAACCAATTCCATGCGAACCGTCCCGGGTGCAACCACCGTGGAACGGGCGGAATGTGCCCCGACAGCGTCGCGGATTGCGGGGACCGCGGTTTCGAGGTCATCGACTGTCTGGCCCGTTCGTGTGCGGACGGTCATGTGCAGACAGTGATCGGAGATGCTCACTCCGAGAAGGCGAGGGTGGGTCCAAACCGTCTTCGTCGTGGTCTTGCCCTGCGAGTCCGTACCTGCCACGCGCTCGGAAGTCGACAGCCCGCAGGCCTTGGCAACTCGTGGCCAGGAAATCAACGCCCATAGCAGCCATCGGGCCCGCCGCGCAGGGGTTGCGACATAGCGCCTAAATGTGGCGGGCGAACGCAGTCTCCAAACGACGAGCGAAAGGGTGACCACCCCGGTCACCGCGGTGAGCCACGTGGCGCCGACCGTCAGCACGTGCGTGAGGTCAAAGAGGTCCGTCCCGGCGTCGGGATCTGGAATCGAATACGGATCGCTAGGTACTACGGGGTCGTACTGACTCATGCTGACGCCCGGTCTGCCGCTGAGGACCCCGCCTTGCCGGTGTCCGCGGTCATGCCCGAGGCCCGAAACGACCACGCAATGCGGCCGGATTCGCTCGAACGGTCTACGTACGGCAACACGCACAGCCCCTCGAAAATCACTGGTGTGAAAGGCATTCCGGCAGTGTTCGGTGGGCACACAGGCTGCTTTGGCGTTGCGAACTTGACGGTCAGGGTGCGTGCCCGCTTGCTCGCGGCCGGATCGCCGTCGAGGACTTCCACCTGCCACAACGGCAGGCCTGATTCTCGATCAGTCGCCTGAACCTTGTTGTCTTTCGTTGACCGCTCGTAATCGATCACCGGCGTCACGTCGGACACCACGAACGCTTTGTGTGGGAAGACCTGCTGGTGAGACAGCGTGAGCCACTTCGGCACAGACATTTTGTCGACCTTTCGTAGAACTGCTCTAGACAAGTTGAGGTTACATAGTCGTCTAGAGGAGTGCAACGGCCGACACGTGATTCGTGTGAGACTTTGCGCTCAGCGGGCCGGGAACTCGTATTCGAGCAGGTAGGCGGAGGCCACCTTCACGGTGTCGCAGACCTCCACCGCCACGTCATTGGTGTCGTAAGCGGTTCGCAGCACCGTCAGCACCGGAACTCCCGAGTCGAGCTCCAGCTGCCGCCGTTCTTCAGGAGTGGGCATCCGAGCGGCGACTTCTTCAGTGAAGCGAGCAAGCACATGACCGTGCTCTTCTAAGCGCGCGTAGATACCACCGGGTCCGGTATCCACCTGCTCGATCCTCGTGCCTTCGGCAAATGCCGCCGGAATGTACGAGACGGCCGTCTCAACGGGTCGTCCATTCGCCAGGTAACGCCTCGATCGCACGACGATGTCATCGTCGGCTGATATTCGAAGTTGTTCCGCTATAAACGAATTCGGCTTCTCGCGGCTGACGGCGATATTGTCGACTTGCGGCGAGTAGCCAGATTTCTCTGCCTCGACGGAAAAAGCCGCCTTTCCTTCGGCGCGATGCTGTCGTGCGAATCTATCCGACGCCAGCCTGCGGATTGGTGGCGTCGGCCGGACGAACACTCCGCGGCCGTGTTGCGAGATGACGAGTCCGTCGGAACGAAGCTCCTGCATGGCCTGTCTTACGGTCATGCGGGCCACACCGAAATGCTCGATCAGTTCCGCCTCGGACGGCAGTCGTTCCCCAGGCGGGAACCGACTGGAACTGATCGCCTCCCGCAACATGCTCGCGATCTGCCGATACGGTGGTTTGTCATCGGTGCGATCGATTTGTCCAAGTTGCAGCACCCGGCAGCCTTCCATTACATGTCTAGACGACTAGTCTAGGAAGCCAGTCAACCGGTGTCACGTCTGCCGGCGTCGAACAATGGAGACCAACGATGGGAACTACGCCAAAGCACTCGGTCAGTGTCGCCGGGGTCGTTGTACGGGATGACGGTCGGGTTCTCGTCATCCGGCGAGAGGACAACGGCCGCTGGGAGGCTCCCGGCGGAGTACTCGAACTGCACGAGTCCTTCGAGGACGGCGTTCGACGCGAAGTGCTCGAAGAAACTGGATTGAAGGTCACAGTGCAACGTCTCACCGGGGTCTACAAGAACCTTACTCAGGGCATTGTCGCGCTGGTTTACCGGTGCGGTCCTGCCGCCGGCGACACGCACCCGACTGCCGAAGCTCGGGAAGTCCGTTGGATGACGAAAGAACAAGTTGAGGGTGAGATGAGCCCTGCCTTCGCAGTGCGGGTTCTAGATGCATTCGATGAAGATCCGCACTCCCGCGCCCATGATGGAGTAAATGTCGTTTCAGGTTAAAGGTTATGACGGACCAGATTGCCGGGCAGTTGGCCAACCGTACGGCCCGGACTTCCAAAGCGGTCTGCACTCAGTCGAATCCAGCCAACGTAACCCTCAAGGCCCGTTCCAACTCAACGTGGAGCGGTGGTCTCGTTTTAGTGTCTTCACTCAGCCGGCGTCGAAGTATGAATTGTGCGGTGGCCAAGGCCGTGTGGACAAGCAGCGAGGGACGAATGTCCAACCCTGCATCGACGCCCATCCGTGCAGCGACGAGTTCGATGAACTTGCGGCCATCGTTATCGCTGATCAGTGCCGATTTGCTCAGTAGGTGGGGGGCGGTCAGTATGGCTTGTTGCCAGTAGTGCGGCTTCGGATTGGTTTTGTCCCACGCGGTTTCGGCGAACAACGCGATCAGCGCGTCGGCTGCTGATTGGTCCGATGGCTGAGTGCCATAGGCGGCAACGATTTCAGCGACCGTTTGCCGCAAGGGGGCGATCAGCAGATCTTCCTTCGTAGGCGCGTAGCGGAAGTACGTGCTGATGGATATCCCGGAAGCGGCAGCGATGTCCTCGGTGGTCACCGCAGCAAATCCACGTTCGGCAAAAAGTTGATGTGCGGTTCCCTGGATCTGCGAGAGCAACTCGGCGCGGCGTCGGTCCCTTAACGAGCCAGTGTTTGCGGAGGGCATGACATCGCCTTCGTCAATCCGACATTCCAGGCTTCCTTCTGCGCTATGGTACGAACAGTAGCGTAGCGAAACCAACAGTACTAGGGGTTGTTTTGCTGGTGTCGCGATGTCGGGGACCGAGGCAGGCGACGCGGATTGCACGGGAATGGCGGTCGCCTCACGAATATTCGCGAGTAGCCGCGGCCACAGGTGCCCGCCAATCGGGCTCAGGTTTCACACCGGCTCGGCATGGCGCAAATTCGGCGCTGGCTATATCGGTCGCCAAACAGTGCGCTCGTGCCTGCCGTTCTCGGTGCTGTCCGGGTTGTCGACATTCCGCTGAGAAGTGGCGCTCCGCAAGCCTCAGGTTGCTAGGTCCATCCCCCAGTAGAGGTCTGTGTCTTGTTGGCTGAGGTAGAGGCCGCGATGTCTCGTCCAGGGGCACACACCGCGAGCAGCGCAGCAGTCCTCGACGCCACCCGGGCGGTCGCAACGTTGGGCGGCTTCAAGGCGGTCCACTTCAAATCGGTCGCCAAGCAAGCCGGCGTCACGGTCGGGTCGGTGTATGACCATTTCACGTCGAAGACCCACCTGCTGGTGACGCTGCTCGCCCGCGAGTTCGTGCGCCTGGATGAAGAACGCGACTGGAGCACGTGTGCGGCGTCCCCGATTCGGCGAGTGGAATCCTTGACTCGGCGGCTTCACGACGAATGGCAGCAAAATGTGAAGCTCACCGAGGCCGTGGTTCGCGCATTCGTTACTGCTGGCACCGATGAAGCTCTGGCGGCCCAACATGCCGCCGATCTGATCGAAAGCATGCTGGCGCGGGCACTGAGTGGCGGTACGGAAGGAATCCACGAGCGACAGATCGCAGGGCTCATCGCTGATATCTGGCTGGCCAACTTGATGGCCTTCGTCGGCGGCCGGGCAACAGCGGAGCAGACACGCGAGTGCATCGACGGAGCTATGCGACTTGTTCTTGATGTGGGCGGGCGCCAACGATCTCTAGCAATACCGACAGTATCGCTGCGATACTAGAAGTCTTATAAGTGTGGCTCCGCTGACGTGTCGAAGGGAGCGGCTATGCCTGCACAATGGATCGAGCAGTGCACTGTTCAGCGAGTCTCACTGCAAGGTGGCCTGGTACTCGACCTCGACGATTACAGCGAGCTCGTAATCTCCCGTCCGATGCGGCTGACGCTTCCTGCAGTAGGAGCCTGGCCCGAGGAAGAGGTGTTGATCGACCCCGCCCACCTTTCGCCGGAAGAGCGGACGTTGTTGGACCTTGCCGGAGCGGTATGCACGCGGGCCTGGTTCGACGATGACGGGTCGCTCCATCTCGGGTTCTCCCGCGGACACCGCATCGATGTCCTCCCAGATGCAGCAGCGACCGCGTGGGAACTCTATGGCAAAGGCCATGGCTACATGGCGTGTCTGCCTCGGGGCCGAGTCCGAGCGGTTCGGCACGACCTTTCTGCCGAAGACGACGACTTAGATACTACGTAAATCACTACATGCGGGGCGTAGGGAACAATCTGGAGCGCTTAGTCGTAATGGCAGCCGGATTCGTCGAATTCAACGAGATCAATAGCAGGGCGGGCCGTGTCCATTGATTGGATCTTCATGTCATCCCCATTGTGCGGTCGAGGAAGTCGGTGACCGCGGCGGTGAACGCGTCGTTGTTGTCGCCGGCAACCATGTGACCGGTCCCGGTGACGTCCGTCGTTTCGGCGTGTGGGACGAGCTGGAGGAATTCGTTGACGGTGTCCTGGGAGACGACGTCTGACAGTGCGCCGCGTACTAGCAGCGTTGGGGCCGTGATTCGACGTGCTGCGTCGGCGAGAAATCCACTGATGGCGTCGAACTCCTCGCTGCCGGTCATGAGATTGCCTTGCAGGACATCGAAGTTGGAGCTGATGAAGGCGGGGTCCCAGCGCCAGATCCATCGCCCGTCGCTCCGTTGGCGCAGAACCTTGTGCAGGCCGTCGAGATTTTCGGGTCGCGCGCGGCGTGGGTTGTATTCGGCGATGACATCGGCGGCGTCATCGAGCGTGCCGAATCCGTCGGGGTGTGCGGCCATGAATGACACGATGCGATGGGCCCCATCAAATTCCATTCGTGGGGTGATGTCGACCAGGACAACGGCTGCCCAGAGGTCGGGTGGGGCCAGCAGGTGGGTAGCGAGGATGATCAGCCCGCCCAGCGACGCGCCGACGACGGCGGGGGGACTGTCGGGGCTGACGTGGTCTCGTACCGAGATCAGATCGGATACGAACCGTTCGACGTCGTATTGTCCGCTGGGGTCCCAGTCGCTGTCGCCGTGACCTCGTGTGTCGTAGGCGACGACGGTGTAGCCGTGGGAATGGAGTCGGCGAGCGGTGGTGGCCCATGCGTGACGGTTCTGACCGCCGCCGTGGAGCAGCAACACGACGGGGCGAGTCGCGGCGTGGCGGTAGCAATCGGCCACGAGGGTGATCCCGTCGCTGGTGCGGATGCGCCCCTGGCTAATCGTCATGTGGTCCGATGTGGTCAGCCGTTGTGAGTCAGGGGTTTCCGTTGCGGCCACCAGCTCGCTTCGCGCAGCAGGGTGGCGATCGCGGGAACGGTGAGGGTGCGAACGACGAAGGTATCCAGTAGTAGGCCGCAGCCGATGATGAATCCGGCTTGGATCATGATCGCGATGGAGCCGGCGATCAGGCCGAACATGCTGGCGGCGAAGATGAGCCCGGCCGAAGTGATGACTGAGCCGGTGTTTGCGACGGTTCGCAGGACGCCGACGCGAATGTTGTGGGCAGATTCTTCGCGTAGTCGCGAGATGAGCAGCATGTTGTAGTCGGCGCCGACGGCGACCAGGATGATGAACGCCAGAAGCGGTACGGGCCAGGCGATTTCCTTGCCAAGGCCATATTGAAAGACGAGGGTTCCCAGTCCGAGCGCGGCGCCGTAGTTGAGCACGACGGTACCCAACAGGTAGAGCGGGGCGACCAGGGCGCGCAGCAATACGACCAAGATGAGGCCGACGATGACGAGGGTCGCAAAGGCCAGCTGATGAAAGTCGGCGGAAAGCAGGCGTTGGATGTCGGAGTTGACGGCGGGGAATCCGGCCATCGACACCGTGGCGTTGGCCAGCGAGGTGTTGGGTCGTGCGGCATCGGCGACCTCGGTGATTTTGTGGGCGAGGTTCATCGCGTCGCTGCTGTAGGGGTCGTAACTGGATTCGATGGCGAAACGTGCGGTTTTTCCGTCGGGTGACAGGAAATGCTTTGCAACGTCGGCGAATTGGCGGTTCTCGAAGGCATTGGTGGGCAGGTAGAAGCCGCTGGCGTTGTCGGAGCCGGCGGTGGTTCGTGCGGAATTCTGCAGTTGGGTGGCGATTTGGCTCATGCCTGACAGCATTTCGATGTTGCTGTCGGCGAGTGTATGCACGCCGGTGGCGAGCGCCTGTGCGCCGGAGGCGAGTTGGCTGATGCCGCTTTGGAGGCGGCGGATGTTGCCGGCCAGGTCGGCGGGGTCGCCGAGCGCTCCGAAAGTCTTGTCCAGCGACGTGATTGTGTTTTGGACGTCGGCCACGGTGCCGGCCGCGGTGTCGCTGCCGGGCTGGTACAGGTCGCCGAGGTTGGCGAGCTGGTTGAAGAAGCCGGTATGGCGCAGGGTCACCAGGATCTGGACCTGGTCGCGGAGTTGGGTGCATTCCGGTGTGGTCGCACACCACGGGGAGGTGTTGAGCGCACCGACGAGCGGGTCGATGGCGGCGATCGCGTTTTGGGCCTGGTCGGCTTGCTGGCGCAGTCCCGGACCGGTTCGGATGGCTTGGTCGACGGCCGGGGCGGTAGCCGAAAGCTGCTGTAGCAGCGGACGGAACCGCTGGACTTGGGATCCACTGGATTGGGCTTGGGTGAGGAGTCCGGTCAACGGGGTCAACGCGGTGCGCAAGGTGGTGTCCAGTTGCGCGAGACCGCCGGCGAGTTGGTCGGCGCCGTGGGTGAGTTTGGCCAGGTCATCCTTGTGTGCGTCGCCCTTGGCGACCGCGCCGGCCATCTTGTCGCCAATCTCGCCGTTTTGCCACGACAGTTGAGCCTGGTCCAGACGCGCGCCCGTCGGCCGGGTGACACCGGAGACCTTGGTGACGCCGGGCAGTTGCGAGACCCGAGAGGCCATTTCATCCAGGTCGGCCAGGGCCTTGCTGGTGCGCATATCGGTGGGCGATTCGACGACCATGAATTCGGTGACGATGGCGTCCTTGCGAAAGTGCCTGTCCAGCAGTCGATATCCCTCATTGCTGGCCGTGGTCGCCGGCTGTCCTCGGCGATCGTCGTAGCTGATGTGCATAGTCAGCGCGACGGCTGCCAGGCCTAGCACCAGCGCCAGACTGGCGACCAATAGCGGCACGGGTCGACGGACCACCGCCACGGCGATCCAGTTCCAGTAGCGGCGAGTGCGATCTGCCTTGGGTTCACCGATGCCGCGTTTGGCCGCCAGCGCCAACACCGGGGGAAATAACGTCACCGTGGCCGCGAATCCGACAAAGACGGCGATAGCGCACGCCGGACCCAACGCGGCGAACACGCTCAACTTCGCGAACACCATGGCCAGAAACGCAAACGCCACGGTGGCGGCCGAAGCCAAAATCACGCGCCCGATGGTGGCGGTCGCGTTGATCACCGACAGATCCGGCGGAACGTTTTGGCGTCGCTGCTCGTGATATCGGCTGATCAAAAACACCGAATAATCGGTGCCGGCACCCAGCAGGATCACCGTCATGAAGGCGATGGTGAACTGCGATACCGGCATGCCCGATTCGCCCAACGCCGATAGCACTCCGCGCCCCACTGCCAGGCTTACACCGATGACCAGCAGTGGCAGCAAGGCGGTAAACACCGACCGATACACGACCAGCAAGATCATTGCGATCAGGCCTGCCGTCGCGATCGAGATGACAACCAAATCCTCTTCGGCCGAGGCGATTTGATCGTGGAAGGTGGCTGGGGGCCCGGTGACGCGAACATTGGTGGGTGAGCCGCTGAATGCTTGGGCGGCGATCGTGCGGACCGCCTGGACCGATTCGGCAGCTTTGACATCGCCCAACGTTCCGGCCACTCCCACCGGTACATACCAGGCTTTGCCGTCTTGGCTGACTGCCTGGCTTGCGGTGACGGGGTCGGCCAACAAGTCTTGAACCAGGCGTACGTGCTCCGAGTCGGCACGCAATCGCGAAATCATGGTGTTGTAGCGCTGGCGCACCGGCGCAGTCAGGCCCGCCGGATCCTCCATCGCGACAAATATCGTTGTCTTGGATCCCTGCTCGCCGAAGGCCGCGCCCATGCGGTCTACCGTCTGCAGCGATGGCGCATCGCGCGGTATGAGATTCACCGACTGCTGTCTAACAACGGTTTCCAGCTGCGGGAACAGCACCGCCAGGGCGGCGGCGGTCACCACCCACATGCCGATGATCAGCACCTTATGCCGGATGCTGAAACCCGCCAGGCGGGCCAGCCGATCGCTGTATGCGCCCTCACCGGCCGCCACTTTTTGCAGTCGCTCCCGAACGGGGCGACTCAAGGTCGCCACACCCGAAGAAACCCACCCGTAATCCGCCATCCCCCGCCCCGCTACCTCAAAAGAAACCAACGGTATCGCAACAGTACTACTAGTACCCTTCCGCCTGCCCGGCAAAACTGCCACCGGTGACCGAATCACTCCGATCGCCGCCGCGCAACCAGCAGCTTCGGGCGGTGGCCAACGCGCCGTCGACTGTCCAGCATGTCCGGTATAGCGATACGTGATCCCTTTGCGCACAGTTGATTTGGCAATAACGATGCACTCCGCACTGTGATAGTTTCATCAACGGCGCAGGCGAAATCCCAGCCGGGATATCAACCTGATTGGCTCCTCGCGCACGTGGTCATACATTTCCCGGTTCATCAACTCGTCGTCCAAGTAAGAGCACGAGCGAGGGGGGTAGTGACGGGGACGAACGCGGCCTTGGTCGTCGACCGGCGGCCGTGGGTGTAGGCGCCGGGTGATAGCGCGGCGGGCCAGCCTGAAATCGCGAACCCCGAGCGCCCACACATGCGTCTTGGTTAGCGCAAGCGCGACATTCATCGCCGACCAGCCCCGCCCGAGTGCACGATTCCCCCTCGCGCCCGCCGGCAGAGTTCGTTCGTCCGCCACACGAATCGGCCTGTGGTAGCCACGCCCTGGGGCTGCTCAACCCGGGATTGTCCGACCCACTGCCCGATCATGCTCCCTCCTTCCCCGCACAGACCCCTACAAGAAAGGGTACTAGTAGTAGCGCTACGCTACTATAGGTAGCATTAGTTGCCTAGAGTCCAGATCAATCGACCGATGCAGGGGCGATTCGGTGCGGGCTGGGTACGCGTGAGGTTTACGGTGACTACGTGGAGCGTGACACCCTGGAATTCCCGGTCGACGACGATGACGACGTTGACCCGCGCCGGCTGCGCTCACGAACCCGGCTCTTGGATGCGGCCACCAAACTCCTGAGCGCCGGCGGCATCGAAGCCGTCACCATCGATGCCGTCACCAAGGCCTCCAAAGTCGCGCGGACGACCCTGTACCGCCACTTCAGCAGCTCCACCCAACTGCTGGCCGCCACATTTGAGCGGCTCCTGCCGCAAGTCCACCCGCCACCGGCGACGGGATCTATGCGCGACCAACTCATCGAACTGTTGAGCCGACAGGCCACGCTGTTCCAGGAAGCCCCGCTGCATGTCACCACCCTGGCTTGGGTCGCGCTTGGCCCAACACCCGACGGCACCCAGGAAACCCAGGACCGACACGCGCTGCGCGCGCGGATCATCGACCAATATCGACAACCGTTCGTTGCCCTGTTGCAAAGCCCCGAAGCTCGCGCCGACCTGGATGACTTCGACATGGAGCTGATCCTGTGTCAACTCATCGGGCCTGTGGCGTTCGCCCGCCTCACCGGGCTGCGTGCCATCGATCGTCAAGACTGCGAGCGCATCGTCGATGACTTCCTCGTCGCGCACCGCCGCCAGGCAGATAAACCCGCACAGCGGGCCGTCAGCCGTAAACCAGTTTCGCGCCGCAGCGGCTCCGACTAGCCTGCAGCGCGGCTAATTCGCCGACCACGAGATCGGCAACGACAGATAACCTCGGATGGGGCCCGACCGCAGGCGTTGCGCGCGCTCTAGGTCGACCTCCCAGTTGGGCACCCGGGCCAGCAGGGCACGCAACGCAATCCGGGCCTCCATCCGCGCTAACGACGCGCCGAGGCAGAAGTGAATGCCCCTGCCGAATGCCACTTGGTGTTCGGGTTTGCGCCCGATATCAAATACGTCGGGATCGGCGAACACGCGTTCGTCACGATTAGCCGAGCCGAACAACAACAGCACCGATTCACCGGCGGACATCCTGACGCCATGCACTGTGACGTCGCGGGTCAACGTTCGCGAAAGTCCTTGCGCCGGTGAGTCATACCGCAGCAACTCCTCAACGGCTGCCCCGAGCAAGCTCTCATCGCCAGCCAGCTGGCGGCGGGTGTCGCGATAGTCGGCCAGTACCACCGCGGCGTTGGCCAGCAGATTCGACGTCGTCTCATGACCCGCGATCAGCAGCAGCAGGCAAAAGCCAAGCAGTTCGTCGTCACTGAGGTGCTTTCCGTCGATCTCGGCACACACCAACGCTGACATCAAGTCGTCGCGCGGTTGGCGGCGGCGGTCGGCGAGGAAATCGGTGAAGTACCCATAGATCGCGGCCGCGGCTGCCAAAGCCTCGCCGGTCTCGCCGTGGGTGGGATTGGATTGCACCAGCGCGTTCGACCATTGCCGAAATTGTGTGCGGTCCTCGCGCGGCACACCGAGCAAATCAGCGATCACCATCGCTGGTAGTACAGCTGCGAAGTCGGCGACGAAATCGGCCGAACCTGCTTCCTGTATTAGGCCGCCCGTCAAGTGATCAGCGAGGTCCTCGATCGCGGACGTCAGCGCCGCGATTCGGCGTGGTGTGAAGGCTTTGCTCACCAATGCCCGCAGCTGATCGTGTCGCGGGGGATCCATCAAAATCATCATCGGCAGCAGCGATTCGCGAAAAGTCGAGCCCGGCGGAGTCGGAAATACTCCGTCGACCGACGAGTAGCTGTGATGGTCCAGCAGCGCGCTGATGACATCTGCGTGGCGACTCAGTACCCACGTGTTGGTATCGGTGGCGTGGTAGACGGGTGCGTCGTCGCGTAGCTGCCGGTAGACGGGGTAGGGGTCATCCTGAATTTCCGGGTCAAAGGGGTCGTAGCGAAGTTGTACGGTCGACATGAGCGTCTCCTGCCACATTGCAGAACACCGGTTTAGACTGAGAGTTTAAACCGAGGGGAGGACTTTATGCGTAAGATTCCCGCTCAGATTTCCGAACGGTTGCCGGCTGCGGCCGAACTCTTTGCCGAGCGCGGACTCAACGACACAAAGATCGAAGACGTGGCCGCGACCACGGGCATCGCCAAGGCCACGCTCTACTACTACTTCGCCGGTAAAGAAGAAATACTCGCCTTCCTGCTCGAAGACGTCCTACAACACGTCGCGGACGAGGTCACCGCGATCGTCGAGGCAGACGGCACCGCCGCCCAACGCCTGCACACCGTCATCAATGCTCAACTGCGCGTGATGGCCCAGCGGCCCGCGGTCTGTCGCGCCCTCATCGGGGAACTGGGCCGCGCCGCCCGCATGCCCGCCATCGCGGACATGATCACCACTGCCTACTTCGAACCCGTCGAGACCTTGCTTCGGGCGGGTGCCGCCGACGGCTCACTCGTGGCACTCGACAAACCCAGAGCTGCCGCCATCGCCCTATTCGGTGCGGTCACGATCAGCGCACTGACCTACCTCATCACCGACGATGCGCTCAACGAAGAGCTAATCGCGCGAACAATCCACGACGTCGCGTTTATCGGCTTACGGCCACGCTAGCTGCCCCTGGGGGACCAATCTGGGACCGGCAAGCCCGGCACGACATCTCGCAGGAATACCGCGGGTTCGGAATACGTCCACCCGACCAACACGAGCAACGGCGGCAGGATTTCACAGCGCACTGGCTGCTGTGTAGCGGACGAGGGACTGTGTGGCTATGGCTGACCTGCGCCTGCTGTCCCTCATGAAGGACGGGATACGCACGTCATTGGCAATCTACGCCGGTCAGATATGCCCTACCCGAGACTGCCTAGCGGACGCAGGGCGATTCGGCAATTACAACCGCCAATGTGCCTGCAGCAGAACACACTTCACACGTTCAATGATGCCACACTAAGAGTGGCTGAGCAGAGCCAGCGCAACACCCAATGCCTAGCGCTACTAACTCGTTTTCCCATCTTTGTGGCGGATCCGCCATTTCTACGTCACGAAGTTTGGAAATCCGCCACGTAAAACTGGAACCTACAGTGGTCGTGGCGCCAGCGGGTGAGCTGGTCGTGGAATGCTACCGCCTTCTCTCCTCCAGATACTCTCAGCAACTCGTCATGGGCAAGCTTGCGCTTCTTGTCGCTGAACGCCATGCGCCCATAGGTGATGACCGCAGACTCCCACAGAGCGCGCCGTGTGAAGGCGTTGGCGGCGGTCTCCGGTAGGTTTTGACGTTCATGCAGGACCATATCGGCGCGGAGAAGGTCCAGCCACAGAGATCCCCACTTTCGGAGTCGATTCGCTTCGCTGGTGGGCAGCTCCACCTGAACGTCCGTCATGCCACGATCACACCATCACAGGGCCGACTTCTGGCCTTCGCCGCGACAGTTGGCTATGGCCGGTTCCGAATGATGGTTTCGACGGTGCTCGTTGCATCGATGTGTTGGGCAAGCTCCGCCGATATGTATCGGGCGTGACCGCGGATTCGGCGGATTATCTCGCGCCCCGAACGAGCGGTCGCCGGCTCATGATGAGCAACCCGATTGCGGGCCTTCAAAAGGTCACTCAAACCATTGTGCAGTTGCACGCGGTGGGTTCCGCTGGGGTAAGCGTGTGCTAGATGCGGCAGCCAGACGAGAGGTTCGTGCCGACGTGACGTTAGGAAGACCCAGAAACCGAACGTTAGCTCGGCAATCACCTTGCCGGCCGGCGCCGCGTTCCCGCCAGCATTGTCACGCGCAGTGGCGATGTCGCGATGCGTTCGTGCGTTCCCGGCCACACTTCGGGGGAACAGGTGATCGGCCGAAGTGCTGTCGAGCCAGTGGATGTCGCCACCTGCGACCGCCCCCTTTAGAGCGGTGTCATACATGTTTCGGAGTCCGACCTCCAGGTGGGCGAAGTCGTGCAGCAGGGCAGCGTTCAGGCTGGTGCTCCATTCGTACAACGCCAAGGCACGAGACCTGTCGTGGCCCGCCATTCTCAAGTAGGTTGCGAACCGGTCGGAACTAAACCAGCTCTCGACCCAAGGCCCGTACGGCACCGCCATGCAGGCAGTCAACCACGGCGTTGCTGGTCGACACGGCGGCCGTGTAGAATCCTCTACATAAAGGCCAGAGTTGCATCCCCAGGGATGTTCTGGTTGAGAATTCAGAAGAGCCCGGTATTCGACCCTCGCGGTCGACCCGGGTTCTTTGCTATTTGGTCGAGGGGCCCCCGCGTTCGTCATCGTCCATACGGTGGCCAGCATGACGGCCACCCTGGCGGTCGTTCATGCCTACACTTTGGGGATGGTTCGAGAACTCTGGCCCACGCCGCCCGGCCAGCCCACTGAACCCGGTGTCCCTGACTTCGCGCGTTGGGGCGACTCGGCACCCTTCGTCGCACAGGCCGAATATCTGCATGCGCAAATGTGCACGTTGTCGCTCGACATTGATGCCTTCGGAGCCGATGTGGGCGATCCCGCGGTGGTCAACTGGGTTGTCAATCGGCTGGCTGGCACAGGTTTGACGATCGCCGACATCGTCCGTTCTTTGTCTACGAGGCTGAACTGGGCGATTATCAACCCCAATCACGCTCTCGAAGTGATGGAGGCGTTCGACAGAGCTCGTCATGCCTTCACCGAAGCCTGCGGCGCGGCTCAAGCCGCCACCGAGGCGTTGCGCAATCACACGCAATTGCCGGGGTGAGGTGCCGCAAGCGTGTTAACCGCCGTGCCAAGTAACGCTGTCGCGAGTCGGGATGCGAACGCCGGCCCGTCATTCACTAGCGCGTATCCGCCGGCGACGCCGCCTTGGTTGCAGAAGGCTCGTCGTCGTCGCACCCTCCGATGAGTCACGGCACCGGTGTTCCGACCAACACGTGGGACCAGCCGAGTGGCCGTGCGCGGCACGACGGCGGTGGGGAAGCTGCTGGCAGGATTGCTGTAGATCGCTTGGCTACGTGACCACCGCCGCACGATTCGGCGCGCTGCCAGGTACGCGTCCTGGGCGATCTCGACGACCGCGATGGCCTTTTTGAGTCCGTAGACGCCCCAGAACCTTCCGGGACCACGTCCGGGCTGCTGCCACAACTCAGGCACGACATGCTGGTATTCCTTGTCGCCCAACGTATTCGGCGAAGAATGTTTGGTGAAGTAAATGGCCAGGCGCTTGGGATCGCACGCACGCAATCCGTTGAGGATGTCGATCCCCGTGCCGGCGAGCAAGTGACGCGCGCGTTGTTCCGGATCTGGATGGCCGACAATGTTTGCCCATTCCTGCGACAGCCAGTCTCGGAACGTGCGACCTGATCGCCCCACAGCGGGCGGCGGAGTCATCCACAAGTGAATGTGTGGTGCGCCGCGGCGTTGAAATTCGAGCTTCCAGATATAGCGGGCCGGTTCACCCCATTCGCGTTGAAACCGCTTGCGCCACAAGGCCATATGTCGTTTCACACTGGCGCCGTCTGGCGCAACGGATTGCCATTCGCCTGGGTAGGTCAGGGTCACCATCGCTGGCACACGGCCGCATTCCACCAGCGGTGTGTAGTCGAGCTCGGCGAAGGTGCGGCACATCGCGGCACGAGATTTGCGAGACCATTCCGTGATCGCTCGCCCAGGCGGGTTGGACATGTTACGGCCCGTCTTTATGCGGTCCTCCTCGGCGGCCACATCCAGCCGGTGACGGTCGACTGACCGCTCCGATGCCTTCTCCGCACGCACAGGACTGGTCCAGCCGAGGCGGACTACACCGGGGCCGATCGTGATCCGGAACCGGCCGGACTCCGGTTCCACCCCGAGACGGTCTTGCCCGTCTGCCCATGGCTGTGCCGGCTCAAACAGCGCTGCCGCCGAGGCCACCAAGTCGGAGCTCGGGAACCGCAGCCCCAGCGCATCTGCGGCCGACAGTTCCGCATCGGCGCCGCCCTCGATGCTGTCGCGGACACTTTTGGCACATATAACAAGCCCGTTGGTCCCAGCCGGAACACCGTCTACGTCGCTCCCACCGTCCGACCGACCGCTACCGCTCTCGCGCCCTCCGGCCGTGCCGGCCTCGGGCCCTCGCGGTCTACCGGCGTCCGCGACTCCGTCCGTGTTCCGGCTGGCCGTTCGGGTCGTGCCCGGGCGAAGAGTGGGTCGCTCCGCAATCGCGCTCGTTGAATGCGCGCTCGACCTCGTGATGCTGGGCATCGGGTGCCTGCTCCCCGGGAGCCCGCGGCGCGCGTCCCTGGGTGACGGGCGATGATGGGTTCCCTGACGGGAGTGCTGTCACCGTGTCCGGTTCTTGTCCGATCGTCGGACGAGCACCCTGCGTCAGACGCGCTCAGCGCGCCGTATTTGACGTATGGGTGTCGTTAAGCCGCAGGCCAGCGGCCGTTCCGCCCACCTGAAAAGCGGAAGGTCGGCGGTTCGATCCCGCCCCTGGCCACCAGCAGTAGCGCAGGTCGTGGTCTAGAAAGCAGCATGCTTGCGCGGCCGCAGCAGGGGTATTCGTCTGAGCACGATGCCAGCAACGTCTGACCGCCCCACGGACGAACTCGACTCTTGTGTGCGCGTTTACGGGACGCGGGTCCACAATCTGCGGGGGGTCGACGTCGCGGCGCCCCGCGACGCGCTGGTCGCGTTCACCGGAATCTCCGGATCCGGGAAGTCGTCGTTGGCCTTTGGGACCATCTATGCCGAGGCCCAGCGCCGCTATTTCGAGTCGGTCGCCCCGTACGCCCGTCGCCTGTTGCTGCCGGCCGGCGCGCCGAAGGTGGATGACATCACCGGTCTACCGCCCGCCGTGGCGTTGCAGCAGCGCCGGGGTTCGGCGACGTCGCGGTCGACGGTCGGCACCGTCACCACCCTGTCGAACCTGCTGCGGATGCTGTTCTCCCGCGCCGGAACCTACCCGCGTGGGGCCACGGAACGACTGGACTCCGACGCGTTCTCCCCGAACACCGCGGTGGGGGCGTGCCCCGAATGCCACGGGTTGGGGCGAATCCATCGGGTGACCGAAGAGACACTGGTACCTGACCCGTCGCTGACCATCCGGGAAGGCGCCGTGGCCGCTTGGCCGGGCGCGTGGCAGGGTCAAAACCTACGCGACATCTTGGTAACGCTGGGGTACGACATCGACAAGCCATGGCGGAAACTCCCGAAGCGTCAACGCAATTGGATCCTGTTCACCGATGATCAGCCAACGGTCGAAATCGACCCGAGCCAGCACCCGGTGCAGGCCGATTATTACTACAACGGCACGTTCTCCAGCGCCGAACGCCACGTCCGCCACACGTTGGCCAACTCGCACAGCGCGATGATGCGTCGCCGCGTGCTGCAATTCGTCGACAGCGTCGAGTGCCCGGTATGCGAGGGTTCCGGGTTGCGACCGGAAGCGCTGAAGGTGACATTCGCCGGGCGCACCATCGCCGAATACGCGGGGATGCCGTTGGCCGACCTTGCGGACGCGTTGCGCCCCACGGCTTCTCGGACCGATGCCGCCGCCGCGTACGAGTCGACGGAATCCGGTGAGTTGACGGAGGTGGCGACAATGATCGCCGCCGACCTCGTCGCACGCCTGCAGGTACTCATCGACCTCGGCCTCGGTTATCTCACGATTAGTCGCCGAACACCGACGGTGTCACCCGGCGAATTGCAGCGCTTGCGACTGGCCACCCAATTGCGCGCCGGCTTGTTCGGCGTGCTTTACGTGCTCGACGAGCCGTCGGCCGGACTGCACCCCGCGGACGCCGAACCGCTACTCGACGTGCTGGATCGCCTGCGGCGCGCGGGCAATTCGCTATTCGTGGTCGAGCACGACATGGACGTGGTACGCCGTGCCGATTGGATCGTCGACGTCGGACCCGGGGCGGGCGAGCTTGGTGGGAACGTGCTCTACAGCGGCCCGGTGCCGGGCCTGGCAGACATCGAGGAATCGGTCACTCGCAGTTACCTTTTCGACGGGGCCGGTCCGACGCATCGCCAGCCGCGCATGCCGTCCGGGCAGTTGCGGATGCGCGGGATCTGCTTTCACAACCTGCGAGACCTCGACGTGGACCTGCCACTTGGTGTGTACACCGCGGTCACCGGGGTGTCCGGTTCGGGCAAGTCGACACTCGTCGTGAAGGTCCTCGGCGACGTCGTGAACAGGCATCTGGGCACCGGGCGCGCCGCCGAGCCGGCCGCATCCGATGGCGACGAAACGGACACCGAAGTCGTCGATCTGGATCACGACGCCAGCGCCGGCGTGACGGCGGAGGGTGTCGAGGAGATCAATCGGCTGGTGTCCGTCGACCAGCGCCCGATCGGACGCACTCCGCGCTCGACACTGGCGACCTACACCGGCTTGTTCGACGCCGTGCGCCACGAATTCGCCGCGACTCCGAAGGCCCGCCGCCGCGGTTGGACAGCGGGCAGGTTTTCGTTCAACGTCTCCGAAGGTCGCTGCCCCACCTGTCAAGGCGAGGGGTTCGTCGCGGTCGAATTATTGTTTCTGCCAGGCACATACGCCACCTGCCCGGCGTGCCGCGGAGCGCGGTACTCCGACGAGACACTCGAAGTCCGTTACCGTGATCGTACGATCGCCGACGTGCTCGCGATGACCGTCGATGAGGCCTCGGACTTTCTTGCCGACGTTACGAAGGCGGCGCGGAGCCTGACCACGCTGCACGAGGTCGGACTGGGGTATCTCCGTCTCGGGCAGCCCGCGACCGAGCTGTCAGGCGGCGAGGCGCAGCGGATCAAGCTCGCCTCCGAGCTCCAGAGACCCCGCCGAGGGCATACCCTCTACGTCCTCGACGAGCCGACCACGGGGCTCCACCCCGCCGATGTGGATCTGCTCGATCGTCAGCTGCACCGCCTGGTCGACGCGGGCAACACCGTGGTGGTGGCCGAACACGACATGCGGATGGTCGCGGGCGCGGACTGGGTGATCGACCTCGGGCCGGGCGCCGGCAACGACGGTGGTCGGGTCGTCGCGGCGGGCGCGCCGAATGAGGTTGCGCGTGCGAAACACAGCCGCACGGCGCCGTACTTGGCGAAACGGTTGGCGTCGTCCGCTACTCGGTGAAAACCCTTGCGCGCCGCCAGGTCCCCTACGCGTGCCGGCACACGCCCTCGTGCGCCTTCGCCAGCCAGAACACCGCCCGCTCGATCGTCGGCACGATGTCGGTGATCTCGATGGAGCCCGCCGCGAACTGGCCCAGCGCCCCGTAGACGACGCCGGCCAGGATGACACCCAGGTCCTCGGCGAAGCGTTCATCGCACTCGCGCATCACCGACCGCGCCGCGGGTGCGACGACGTCGAAGCCGTGTTGGGTCAGTTCGTCGCCCCCGGGCCCGGCCTGGGCCCGCACGTACGCCTGCAGCATGCGGGGGTGTTTCTCCCACGGTTCGAAGATCGCCCGAAAGATCCACATGAGCCCGTCGTAGAGCGATTCCTTGTCCCCGGAGTGCGAGGCGACGGCGGCGTAGCGGTGGGTGTCCATCCACCACCGCAGCGCCGCGACGATGAGGTCGTCGCGGGTGGGGTAGCGCTTGTAGATCGTGGTGAGCGACATGCGGGCCCGGCGCGCGACCTCCCGCAGCTGCACGGCGTCATAGCCCTCGGTGTCGATGAGGTCGACGACGACGTCGATCAACGGATCGACGGCCCGGGCTGCCGCCACTGATCCGTCGCGCCGTTGCGATGAGGCTTTACCGACCACGATAACGATGTTACTGTCCGAACCGGAGTAACGCGGTTACTTGAGAAAACCGCAGGCGACGACGCGAGCGAGGGCGTGGTGGGTGGTCTAGACGGCAAGGTGGCGTTCATTACCGGGGCGGCACGTGGGCAGGGCCGCAGCCACGCGGTCCGGCTGGCGCGCGAGGGCGCCGACATCATCGGCATCGACATCTGTGCCGACATCCCCGCCAATGGCTACGCCATGGCGCGGCGCGACGAGCTCGACGAAACGGTCGGCCTGGTCGAGGCCGAGGGCGGCAAGATGCTCGCGACGGTGGCCGACGTCCGCGAGTTCGATCAGGTGAAGGCGGCGCTCGACGCCGGGGTGGCACACTTTGGCCGGCTCGACATCGTCTGCGCCAACGCGGGAATCGCGCCCGTGGCGTTCCGGCAGCTGAGCATCGAGGAGGAGCTGGCGCAGTGGCGGGCCGCCATTGGGGTCAACCTCGACGGCGCCTATCACACCGCGTGGGCGGCCGTGCCGCACCTGCTCTCCGGGCAGCGCGGCGGTGTGATCGTATTCACCAGCTCGACGGCCGGGCTGCGGGGCTTCGGTGGTCTGCAGGGCGGCGGCCTAGGGTATGCGGCCTCCAAGCACGGGGTGGTCGGGTTGATGCGGGTCCTGGCGAACTCGTTGGCCCCCTTCAACATTCGGGTCAACACGGTTCACCCCACGGCGGTCCGCACGATGATGGCCGTCAATCCGGCGATGACGGAGTTCCTGGAAAGCTTTCCCGAAGGCGGTGCGCACCTGCAGAATCCGATGCCGGTGGAGATGCTGGAGCCCGAGGACATCAGCGCGGCGATCGCTTATCTGGTCTCCGATGAGGCCAAGTATGTCACCGGGGTGACGTTCCCCGTGGACGCCGGCTTCTGCAACAAGCTGTGAGCCCCGCGATGCAACCTCGACCGCCGGGCCGCGTGGCCGGCAAACGGGTCCTGATCACCGGTGCCGCTCGCGGGATGGGACGCAGCCACGCGGTGCGGTTGGCCGAAGAGGGCGCAGACTGCCTGCTGGTCGACATCTGCGAAACCCCCGACGGCTTGGAGTATGCGCTGGCGACCGAGGACGATCTGCGCCAGACCGCCAAACTCGTTGGAGAGCTTGGGCGGTCGGCCGTCTGCAAGGTCGTCGACGTGCGGGACGCGGCCGCCCTCAAGGCCGCCGTCGACGAGGGGGCCGACGAACTTGGCGGCCTGGACGCCGCGGTCGCGAACGCGGGCGTGCTGACGGTCGGCACCTGGGACACCACCACCCCGGAGCAGTGGCGGCTCGTGGTGGACGTCAACCTCATCGGCGCCTGGAACACATGCGCCGCGGCGCTGCCGCATCTGCTGGCGGCCGGCGGCGGCAGCCTGGTCAACATCAGCTCGTCGGCCGGTATCAAGGGAACTCCACTGCATACGCCCTACACGGCCGCCAAGCACGGCATCGTCGGCATGAGTCTGGCGCTCGCCAATGAACTTGCCGCACAAAATGTCCGGGTGAACACCGTGCATCCCACGGGCGTGGCCACCGGCATGGCGCCGCCATCGATGCACCAGCTGATCATGGAGAAGCGACCCGACTTGGGGCCCATCTTCATGAACGCGCTGCCGATTCTGATGACGGAGGCGATCGACGTGAGCAACGCGGTGCTGTTCCTGGTTTCCGACGAGGCCCGGCACGTGACGGGCTTGCAGTTCACCGTCGACGCGGGGGTGACCATCAGATGATGAGCAGCCACAATCAAAGACGCGAGCGCGGCCTGCGGACGTTCGCCGAGGTGATGACGGTCGAAGCGCCAACGGACGCCAGCCCCGCGATCGCCGACGGGCTCATCGACTTCGTGTTCGCCGAGGTGTGGACCCGGCCCGGCCTGAGCCGGCGCGACCGCCGGTTCGTCACGCTGGCGTGCGTCGCCGGTGCCGACGCCGCACCCGCGCTCGAACAACACGTCTACGCCGCGCTGAACAGCGGGGACGTTACGATCACCGAAATGCGGGAAGCGGTCCTGCATTTCGCGGTCTACGCCGGCTGGCCGAAAGCCTCGCAGTTCAACATGGTCGTCGACGCGCAGTGGGAGCGCATTGCGCGCGAGCGCGGGGCTGTCTCTTATACA